>JAZLHQ010000144.1:0-11845 GCA_045616925.1 Eubacteriales bacterium
GAAGGTGAGCCGCAGATGCTCGAGCACAACGATCTCAAGTGGATCACGCCGTCGGAGATCCCTTCGTACGAATTCTGCCCCGCAGACGAAGAGATCCTCAAGAAGCTGATGCGCAAATAAATAAAGCAGCGAAATCGCAATTGGCGATTTCGCTGCTTTTTTGTTTGTGCTGATGGGATTCGTTGCTTTATTCGTTGTGAAGTCCTTCAAAAAAGTCGTCATATGTGCATCCGTAGATCTTTTTCAATTCGATCAGGACGCTTATACGGACGTTGAGTTCTCCCGCCTCGTATTTCGCATACGTCGTTCTGCCTATGTCGCAGCCCCTGCGCTGCAATTCCGCACACAGTTTTTCCTGCGAAAATGAATGTTTCTCACGCAATTTCCGCAAATTATCACCCATATTCAGATCCCTGCGCAATTTCTGCTCCATATTTTCCTCCCGGATTGACCAGTATTGGTTGCAATTTTCTTCATTTTATGCTATTATGAAAGAAAATATTGTCCGCCATATTGGTCAGTTTGCGGAAAAGGAACGAAAAAAATGAAGATTTGCGTCTTCTTTGGACACAAAGATTGTCCGGAGAGCGTTTCGGGCGCGCTCGATACAGAAATAGAAAAAGCCGTTCTGGACGGCTTTGATACGTTTTACGTCGGCAATCAAGGACGGTTTGACTTCCTTGTGTACTCCGCTTTGAGACGTGCGCGCGAAAAATTTCCGCAGATTTATGTGGGTGTCGCGCTCGCGTATGTTCCGACGGTCAAAAGCGTTTACTCTTTCTTGGATCCGGCAGATGGTTTTTGTCCGGACGGAATCGAATTCGTTCCGAAACGCTTTGCAATCAGTTACAGAAACAAATGGATGGTCGAGCGTGCAGAGCGCGTAATCGCTTATGTTACATACAAAGGCGGCGCCGCTCAGTTTACCGAACTTGCCGAAAGAAAAGGAAAGGAAATTATCAATCTTGCCGGCAAGAGATAGTCAATGCAAAAGCAATTATCCGCCGCCGGCAAAAGAAAAAGCAGCGAAATCGCAAATGGCGATTTCCCTGCTTTTTGTGTGCGTTAAATTTTCAGATACGGCTCGGCGTCGGTCTCCGTGACCTCGAAAAGCTTCGGACGCTCGAGCTCGTGCGAGTTCGGACGGTGCATCGTGAAGTACAACTTGCCGTCAAAGCCCGCAAAGAGCATTCCGTGTCCGCCGTCCTCTTCGGAAAGAGGGCGCAGATGCTTCCACGGACCCTTGACGCTCCCCGTTTCCGAAACGGCGACCGCTTCAAGATACCCCCGTTTGCTGAAGCTCGACCAGAGCATCAGCAGACGTCCGTTTTTCGATCGGAACAGGAAGGGTCCGTCCGTTACGAAATCGTCCTTTCCTTCGTGAAGCGTACAGACGTTTGGATCGTCCGACGCGCGGAAGAGAAGAGCCGGCTCGCCGACGGCGGTTTTCAGATCGTCCGACAGCCGCAGAAGACACATCTCTCCGTTGCCGACCTGCGTCCATTCGTGGCAGAAGACCATGTAGGGAACGCCGTCTTCAACGTATAGCGTGCCGTCGAGGCACTCCCAGTCGGGCGGCGTGACGGGCTCGCTCCATACCTCGTAAGGTCCTTCGATCCTGTCGGACGAAAGGATCTGCACGGCGCGCGCGTGGTCGGAAGCCTTGAAAGCGGCGAAGATATAGAATCTGCCGCCGAAGACGTGTAGTTCGGGCGCCCAGAAATTGCGATCCGCCCAGAATCCGTCCGGCGCGTCAAAGCACTTGATGGGCTCGCTCCAGTCATTCAGGTCGTCGGACGTGTACAGCAGAAAGCCGCCCGCGCCGCGCCAGGCGTACTTGCCGGGCGTTCCGATCAGATAATATTTTCCCTCGTAGGGCAGAATGAACGGGTCACGCATGTGGATATCGGAAAGTTTCATCGTTACGATTTCTCCTTTTTCTTTTTACTGAGGGGGATGAACCAAAGAACGAATCCGACGACAAGCGCCGCCGCTATCGCCAAAACGATCGGAAGCGCCTTGTTTTCGTTTTTACCGTTTGCGTTCGGATCGACGGGATCGCTCTCAGGCGTGACGACTTGCGTCGTAACGCCAGGCGTGGTGACCTCGGTTGTGACGTCATACGTGACGACTGACGTCGTAGGCGTAACGACCCCAGTCGTGACGCCGCTTGTAACGACCCCGGTCGTGACGCCGCTTGTAACGACCTCGGTTGTGACGGGCGCAGTTGTGACCGGTGAAGTTGTGATCGGAGCGGTCGTAATCGGGGTTGTCGTGATCGGCGAAGTCGTGACTGCCGTGGTCGTAGGCGTGACGACTTGCGTCGTAACGCCAGGCGTGACGACCTCGGTCGTAACGCTGCTCGTAACGGGGTTGATCAACTGTCCGCATCTCGTACAGACGCCGTCCTTGCCGACGCTGTGTCCGAGTTTTCTGGATTCCGTGCCCTTTTCGAGCATTTTGCCGCAATCCTTGCAGCAAAGATCGCCGGTGAAGCCGTTTTCGGTGCATTTCGCGGGGATCACGCCGACGCGTTCGGTGTTGAGATGCCTGCAGAGCGTATGTCCGCAGCCCTCGACGTGGACGGTTTCCGCGACGTCCGACGTAAGGATCGTCTTCCCGCAAAGCGTGCAGACGGTGGGCTTGTCACACTGTACTTTGTGGCGGCAGACGGAATTGACGATTTGGCAGGCGGAGCCGACGCCGTTGTAGGCGACGACGCCGGGAACGGCGGCTTTCTCGTTGACGAGCGAGGTGATGATGCCCTCGTTGAAGCAGTTTTCAATGAGAATATTGCCCGAAAACGTGCCGTAAACGTCGGCGACGATGCCCGCGGGGCATTTCTGCGTGGCGGTCACGTTGCCGGTGTTCGTGCAGTTTTTGATCGTCACGTTCGCGCCGTTTCGGCCGCCGCCGATGATGCCGCCGGCGAATTCGCCGACTTTGTAGACGTTTCCGCTGTTTTGGCAGTTTTCAATCGTCAGATCGCCGCCGTTGCGCTTCGCTCCGACGATGCCGCCCATGGCGTTTTCACCGGTCGAGTTCTTCGCGTTGCCGGGGCAGACGACATCGCCCTCGTTCGTGCAGTTCCTGACGGTGACGGTGCTGTTCGCCTTGCCGATGAAGCCGCCGACGCAGCACTGACCGGTCGATGCCGCTGCCGAGATCATAATGTCCGCGACGTTCATCGAATCCGTGATCTCGACCGAGCCTGACTGGTATCCGACGTAGCCGCCGGAGTTTGAAGAGCAGGTCATGAATCCCGCGTTATAGCAGTTTTTGAAGGTGAGCGTGGAGTTTCTGCCGTCCGCGAGGAAGCCCGAGCACTTGGTGGTGCCGGAAACGGTCGAATTGTTCGTGCAGTTCGTGAAGGTAACGGTCGCGTCATAGCCGGGCGCGCCGATGGAATAGCCCGCGGCGTAGTCCGTCGAGAAGATGCTTCCCGTGACCTCGCAGTTCGTGAAGGAAATGTCTCCGCCCGCGATCGTTCCGATCATACCGGAAAGGATCGCCTTGCCCGTGACGGGCGAGCCCGTGGACAGCGTGACGTTTGCCTTGACGTTCGTGAAAACGGCGCCCGCGCCGTTCGCAGTGACCGCGAACGCGCCCGCTGCGATCCCCGCGTTTTTGTCGGGATCCTTAACGGCGACGTTCGTCGTGGAATCGTTGAGTACGATGGCGGATACGACCTCGAGGTTTTTGAACGCGGCACCGTTCAGAACGCCGAAGAGGGGAGTCGACAGGTTATAGATCTTGTGCCCGTTGCCGTCGAGCGTGCCGGAGAAGGCGGCGATCGTCGTATAGCCTTTCGCGTCGATGTCGTTTGCGAGGTAATAGCTGCCGGTTTCCTTCATGTTCTGAAGATCCGCGAGCGTGCGGATCGGCGTGCCCGTCGGCGTATAGCCGCTCGCAACTTTTCCGGCGTCTTTGGCGCCGCAGCCCTCGGGCGGGGGCGTCACGGGGTCGTCGGACTCGCCGTAAGCCGAGAAGGGATTGTTGTTCTGAACGGCGAACGCCTGCGCGGTCGATCCCGCGTAGCCGACGACGGTGACGCTGCTCTGGAGCGGGAAGTCGATCGAGATCGTTCTGTTAAGGAACGTGATCGACTTGAGCCCCGTGACGTCTGTGAAAGCGCCGTTTTCGATCGTGTTGACGCATTCCGGAACCGTGACCTCTTCAAGTCCCGTGCATCCGCGGAAGGCAAAGCCCGCGACGGCCGTCACCCTGCCGTCCGACGGGATCTCGCTGTTCCTGCATCCCGCGTTGAGCGTTTTCGTGCCTTTATGGATGAGGCAATTGCCGGCGGATTTGTACGCCGTGTTGCCGGAGCCGACGGTGATCGACGTAAGTCCCGAGCAATATTCAAAGGCGGAAAGTCCGATCGCCGAGACGTTGTTCGGGATCGAAACCGAAGTAAGTCCCGCGCATCCGGAAAAGGCGCGGCTTCCGATCTCCGCGACGGTGTTCGGGATCGAAACGGATCTGAGCCCCGAAGCGCCGCAGAAGGCGTAGTCGCCGATGGCGGTTACGCTGCCGTCCGTCGGGATCACGCTGTTTTTGCATCCGAGAACGAGCGTATTCGTTCCCTTATTGATGAGGCAGCTGCCCGCCGCTTTGTATTTTTCGTTTCCCGCCTCAACGGAGATCGAGGCAAGACCTGCGCAGTCGGCGAACGCGCCGTTGCCGATCGACTGCACGTTTTCGGGGATCGTGAGAGAGGTAATGCTTTGGCATCCGCGGAACGCGAAATCGCCGATGCTCTTCACGCTTTGCGGGATCGAAAGCGATTTGATCGCCTGACAGCCGCAGAACGCTCCGTCGCCGATTATTTCAACGCCGCTTCCGATCGTAAGCGATCCGAGCGACGCGCATTCGCGGAACGCGGAGAAGCCGATCGTTGTGACGCCGTCGGGGATCGTGACGGACGCAAGCGATAAGCAGCGGTAAAAAGCGTTTTCGCCGATCTCCTTGACGGTATCGGGGATCGTGACCGATCTGAGGGCGGTGCAATTTCGGAACGCGGATCCGCCGATCGTTTGGACGCCCTCGGGGATCTTAACGGACGAGAGCGCAAGGCACGCTTCGAACGCGTCGTTGTCGATGACTCTGACGCTCGTCGGGATCGAAACGGACGTAAGACCCGAACAGTAGCAGAACGCGCCTCTGCCGATCACCGTCACGCCGTCGGGGATCGTGACGGACACAAGATCCGAGCAGTTAAAGAATGCGCGGTCGCCGATCGCGGTCACGCGATCGCCCGCGGGGCTTTTTGACGGGATGACGAGGTTCGTATCTTTGCACGAGCCGATGCCGACGACCAAGCACGTTCCATCGCCGTTCGACTTGAAATCAAGTCCTGACGCCGCCGAGACGGTAAAGGTGAAAATCGCCGCGAAGACGGCGATCGTCAGCGCCAAAATCAGTACTTTCAACGGTTTTTTCATAAAAACCTCCGAAAAATATTTTAATTTTGATTGAATTCGAGCAGCTTGAGTCCTTCGTTTTTCTCCGTCGCCCAGCGGATGCTCCACTCGTTCGGGAAAACGAGAAGGTTGTTGTCACGGAAATCCTGCACCCACATCGTGTCGGACGTCAATTTCAGCTTCGACGGCTCGACGCCCTCTTCAAGACGGTAGATGAACTGATGCGGCAGGTTGTCCCTGCGGTACGAAACGCCGTATTCACTCTGCATACGGAATTCGAGAACGTCGTACTGCAGAAGTCCGACGACGCCGACGACAACGCGCTCAAGTCCGCCGCCCGGCAGACGGAAGATCTGGATCGCGCCTTCCTGCGCGATCTGGTTCATACCTTTGGCGAACTGCTTGCGCTTCATCGAATCTATTTGCTCGACGTAAGCGAAATGCTCCGGCGCGAAGGTCGGGATGCCCGCGAAACGGATTTTCATCGAGGGATCGCAGACCGTATCGCCGATCGAGAAGATGCCCGGATCGAAGACGCCGATGATGTCGCCGGCGTACGCCTCTTTGACGATCTCGCGCTCCTGCGCCATCATCTGCTGCGGCTGCGACAATTTGATCTTTTTGCCTTCCTGCACGTGGAAATATTCCTCGCCGAGCTCGAATTTACCGGAGCAGATGCGCAGAAACGCGATCCTGTCGCGGTGCGCCTTGTTCATATTCGCCTGGATCTTGAAGACGAACGCGGAGAAGCGCGGGTCGGTCGGCTCGACGATCCCGTCGCCCGCGACGTGCGAAAGCGGAGGCGTCGTCATTTCGAGGAAGTTCTCAAGGAACGGCTCGATGCCGAAGTTGTTGAGCGCGGAGCCGAAGAAAACGGGGGAGAGTTTGCCGCAGCGCACCTGTTCGAGATCGAAATCGAACGAAGCGCCGTCGAGCAGCTCGACCTGCTCGCAAAGCGTCTCGCGCAGATCCGGTCCGATCAGTTCGTCGAGCCGATCGGTCTCGTCGATGCCGCATTTGATCGCCTGCAGGCGCGTTCTGCCCGCGTGGAAGTTGTCGAAGGTATAGATGCACTTTTTGTTGCGGTCGTAAACGCCCTTGAAGGTCGAGCCGCAGCTGATCGGCCAGTTGATCGGGTAAGTGCCGATGCCGAATTCGCGCTCAAGCTCGTCGAGCAGATCGAAGGGATCGCGCGCCTCGCGGTCGAGCTTGTTGATGAAGGTGAAGATCGGGATGTGGCGCATCGCGCAGACCTTGAAGAGCTTGCGCGTCTGCGGCTCGATGCCCTTTGCGGCGTCAATGACCATGACGGCGCTGTCCGCCGCCATCAGCGTTCTGTACGTATCCTCGGAGAAATCCTGATGTCCGGGGGTATCGAGGATGTTGATGCAGTGATCGTTGTAATTGAACTGCAGGACGGAGGACGTGACGGAGATACCGCGCTGCTTTTCGATCTCCATCCAGTCGGAGACGGCGTGGCGGTCGGACGCCTTGCCCTTGACGGTACCTGCGGTCTGGATCGCTCCGCCGTAGAGCAGGAATTTTTCGGTCAGCGTGGTTTTACCGGCGTCGGGGTGGGAAATGATCGCAAACGTGCGCCGTTTGTTGATTTGTTCTTCGAGATTGTTCATAACTTATCCTTTAATAAATGTATTCAGATTAGTATAGCACATTTTTTTCGCTTTGTAAATGATTTTTGCTAATTTTTGGGAAACGTATGGAGAATTGGCAGGGTTGCGCCTCTTTTGTGCAAAGGGCCTTTTCACTCGATATCCATACTCCCCGCACAAATTCCGCAAAAATCCGTTTAAGCCTTGCAAATCACGGAGATATGTGGTACAATCAAGAAAGCACTTGACAAAGAAAGGAACTCATTATGAAAAACACAGTCAGATCCATATCCGTTTTGCTTCTTTTGTGTATGCTCCTGCCCGCGTTCTGCGCGTGCAAAACGAGCAAGAAGGATAAAGAAGCGGAGCCGCTTCCGAACGTCGTTCTCTTCGATCCCGAGGATCCCGGAAACGCCTTCGGCATCGTGTATCCCGCGGCAAAAGAGGAAACTCTGAAAGCGCAGATCGAAACCGTCAAATTCGCGTTTGCCGATAAATTCGGCGGTGGGATCGAAATCGCGTCAATGCCCGATGACGTGCCCTGCGACAAGGCGGTCGTCCTTGATATCGATCCGGACTCCGTCGGCGAAAACGCCTATAAGATCGAAATGAAGGACGGCAAGCTTTCGATCACGGGCAAGGATAACGCCTCCCTCGCGGCGGCAGTGCGCAGATTCCTTGCCGATTTCGTCTGGAATGCCGAGGGCGCGGTCGAAATTGCGCCCGACTGCAAATATACCTGCGAAAAACTCGCAGACCCGATCGTCAAGAACGAGGACGGCTCCTATAACGTGCAGCTCTCTGCTCTGCAGGCGGCGTCCGAGAGCGATACGGGATATGCGTTCATCGGCTATTTCGCCGAAGCGTTTGCGGCCCGCGCTTCGCTTTATCTCGCCGAAACGATGTCCTCTGCGAGCGCGGCGGCGAAGGACGGCGCGCCCGTGCTTCTGCTCGGAAAAGGCAAGGCGGAGGAACTCAGATTCCGCGATTTCCGCCTCGGCGTCAGCGATAATACGCTGAAAATCGACGCGATCAGCGCGTTCGGCTTCGAAGCCGCGTTCAATTACCTCTACGAAACCGTCAAAGCTGGCGAACTGAAAGTCCCGGCGGACGGACTTCTCGTCAGATACGACTACGGCGACACCCAGCTCGGCAAGATCCTCGATAACTATGAAAACCCGTTCGCCGAAGACAGCGAGCCCGTCGCGGTCGCGCACAGAGGCTGCTTCGCAAACATCTCGAAATACCCCGAAAACTCGATCAAATCCTATAATTTCTGCATCAACAACCGCGTCGACGTCATCGAGACCGACCTGCAGCTGACGTCGGACGGCTATTGGGTCATCTGCCACGACGATAGTCTGAACAGAACGACGAGCGGCGAGATCAAAATCACCTCGAAGCGCATCAACAGAGCGACGCTCGAAGAGATCAAGACGCTTTATCTGCGCAAGGGAAGCGGGAACGGTACCCCCGCTACCACCGAAAAAATGCCGACGCTCGAGGAGATCATCGAGATCGGCAAGGACAAAGTCCTTTACAATCTCGATAAGGTCACGTTTGCGGATGTCAAGACGGTTTACGATATCTTTGAAGCGTACGATGCCGTCGGATCCATTCTTTACAAGACGCAGGGCTACGCCAGCCCGGATGAGAACGCGCAGTGGTTCGCCGAGCTGATCGCATCCGGCAGAAAACTGCCCGCTTATGCGCCGATGTTCTACGACGATTCCCAGACGATCATCAAGAATATGATCGCTTATCAGGGCATGATCTCGATGGTCGAGACCTCGAGCGATATCGTCAACCGCGCCGATCTTCAGGCGATCCTTGATACGGCAAAGGCGACGAACGTCCGTCCGATGATCCTGACGATCGACGAGAATCCGAAAATCGACTGCAAGGAAAAGTGGGATTCGATCATCGACAAGGGCGTCACGGGGATCATGACGAACTTTGCCGTCGATTTCATCGAGGCATACCGCAAGAAATAATTTCCGATACGGAAAAGCAGGGGCAAACGCCCTTGCTTTTCTTGCAAAAACACTTGATTTTTCGGGTTCTTTGTGTTACAATACAGGTAAGCACTCCAAATCTATACGTATGGAAAGGATTTTTGCCATGAAATCATGGAAGAAAGCAGCGGCGCTTCTGCTGCTCCTCACGATGGTACTGCCGATGGCGGTATCCTGCTCAAACGGAGCAAAAAAGAAAGAAGCAAAGCAATTCGTACTTTTTGACCCCGCAGGGGAAAGCAACTACACGCTCGTCCGTTCCGAGAACGCTTCCGGCGTGATCGTTGATTCAGCAAAGCAGATCAACCGCGTGATGCAGGAAAAGTTCGGCAAGACGTTCGACATCAAGTCCGACTGGGTGAAGAGAGGGGAAGAGATCCCGACCGATACCCCCGAGATCCTCATCGGCGAAACCAACCGTCCCGAGAGCGCCGAGGCAAAGAAAGCCATCGGCGACGCGTCTTATATCATCAAGGCGTTTGAAAACGGCAGAGTCGCGATCATCGGCCTCGACGACGCGACGACCTCAAGCGCCGTACAGTATTTCATCAAGACCTTCGTGGAAGGCTCCGCGGACGGCAAGATCACGCTCTCGTCCGACTTCGTCTTCTCTCCCGACGCTTCCGACAAGCCCGTCAGCAAGAACTCCGACGGCTCTTACAGGATCAAATTTACGGGAATGCCGATCGTTTACGCCGCAAAGTCCGAATTCACGTTTATGGCAGGATTCGCAAAGGCGTACGCGACCCGCGCGTCCTTCGCCTGCACGGACGATTCCGTCAAGTCGCAGTCGACCTTCGAGCTCCTGCTCGGCAAGTGCGAAAGAGACGAGTTCGTTCCTTCGCCCAAATCTCTCTTGTTCCGTGATTTCTATATCTCGGTCAAGGACAACAAGGTCTCGATCGACGCGATCAGCGCCTACGGCTTCGAGGCTGCCTTCAATTTCATCGACAAAGCGGTCGAAGACGGCTACGTCGATATCCCCGCCGAGGGTCTTCTCGTCGAATACGATTACGGCGACACCCAGCTCGGCAAGCTTATGAAGAACTACGAGAATCCCTACGTGGAAGGCGCATGGCCCGTAGCCGTCGCGCACAGAGGCGATTTCTCCTCCATTTCCAAGTACCCCGAGAACTCCATCAAGGCATACACCTCCTGCATCAACAACAACGTTGACATCATCGAGACCGACCTTCACGAGACGAAGGACGGACACTGGGTCATCTGCCACGACGCAACTCTGAAGCGTACGACCTCCGGCTCCATCACCTACACGAGCAAGAGTATTTCCGCGGTCACGCTTGAACAGATCAAATCGCTGACCCTCAAGCAGGGCAACGGCGGCGACAGCGCGCGCGCGACCACCGAGAAGATGCCGACTCTTGAAGAGATCATCGAGCTCGGCAAGGACAAGGTCATGTTCAACATCGACAAGACCGTCACGCTCGACACGTTCCAGCCCGTCTACGATATTTTCGAGCAGTACGACGCCGTTGACAGCGCGATGTTCAAATCGAGCGAGTCCGCGTCCGACGTTGCGAAGTGGTTCTCCAAGCTGATCGAAGAAGGCAGAAAGCTTCCTCTCTTCGCGCCGATGATCTACAAAGACAACAGCGGTAAGATCGCCGCTCTCAAGCAGTTCAAGGGCATGGCTTCCATGACCGAGACGAGCTCCGACCTGCCCTCGACCTCCAACGTTGCCGACGTCGTCGCTGCCGCGAAGGACGCGAACATCCGTCTGATGGTTCTGACGCTTGATTCCAAACCCGACGGCGATGAAACGTGGAAATCCCACCTTGCAAAGGGCATGACGGGTATCATGACGAACTATTCGCTCGATTTCGTCAAGCTTTATCACAAGAAATAAGATCTTATTGCAAGAAAGCTCCCTTCGGGGAGCTTTTTTGCGTGTGGGGATAACCGCGTTGTTCGCATCGACGCCGGTCCCTACGGATACGGTTGAGGATGCACGCGCAGAAAGGCCCCCTTGTGCAAAGGGGGCTGGCTCGCCTACGGCGAGACTGAGGGATTGTCTGCTCCGCTTGCCTACAATCCCTCCACCGCTGACGCGGTCTCCCTCCCCTTGCACAGAGGAGGCATACGCCTCGGCGTCCGGTATCCCTCCCATATTTTACAAAAAATCCGTAAAATCGTTGCAATTTGCCGTATTTTGTGCTAAAATGGGTACGATATGAATGATAAGGACGGCAACCGATGATCAAACGCTTCTTCGCCTACTATAAACCGCATAAAAAAATCTTCGTTCTCGATATGCTCGCGGCGATGCTCGTGTCGCTCTGCGGCATCGTTTACCCCATCCTCACGCGCAAAATGCTCGGCGAACTCATCCCTGAACGCAAATATAAGATGATCATCTTCTGCGGCGTGGGATTGCTCCTCGTCTATTTCGTCCGTATGCTGCTCAACTTCTTCATACAGTATTACGGCCACATGATGGGCGTGCGGATGCAGGCCGAGATGCGCTCCGATATGTTCAGCCACCTCGAAAAACTGCCGTACAGCTTCTACGACGACCACGAAACGGGCAAGATCATGTCGAGAATGACGAACGATCTGATGGACGTCAGCGAGCTTGCGCACCACGGCCCCGAAAACCTTCTGATCTCGACCATTTCGATCGTCGTCTCGTTCATATACCTTTGCAGTATCCACGTCTGGCTGACGCTGATCGTCTTCACCTGCGTGCCGCTTTTGTTCGTCATTTCGATGACGCTCAGAAAACGTATGCGCGACGCGTTCAAAAGAAGCCGCGAATCCATAGCGATCATCAACTCGA
>JAZLHQ010000145.1:0-6641 GCA_045616925.1 Eubacteriales bacterium
GGGTCGTCGCTAACCAACGCCCCCGACAACACGGAAGCCGACCGCATCATGGCGGCAAAATTTGCCGACAAGCTTCTGATGGCGGAGGGCGTCAAGGCGTCGTTCGCGGTCGTGCGTATCGGCTCGTCGATCCGTATCTCCGGCCGTTCCACCGGCACGATCAACGTGCGCATGATCCTCGAGAAGCTGCGCGGCGGCGGTCACTACGATCAGGCGGCGACGCAGATCTCCGATATGACCCTTGAAGAATCTTACGAAAAACTCATCGAAGCCATCAACGAATACTACGCGGACAACGTTTCCGCGCAGGAAAACTGAAACCGTAATATACCGAACCACGGAGGACATACAAATGAAAGTCATTTTACTCAAAGACGTCAAGGCACAGGGCAAGAAGGGCGAGCTCGTCAATGTTTCCGACGGCTACGCAAGAAACTACCTCTTCCCGCAGAAACTGGCGATTGAAGCGGACGCGCAGGCGATGAACGAACTCAAGAACCGCGAAGCGTCCCAAAAGCACAAGATCGAGGTCGAGGTCGCCGAAGCGAAGGCGCTCGCTTCGAAGATCAAGGAAACGAATCTCGTCATCAAGACGCCCTGCGGCGCCGACGATCGCCTCTACGGCGCGATCACCTCGAAGGACATCGCGGAAGCGCTCGAAAAGCAGTACGGCTTTACCCTCGACAAGCGCAAGATCGCGCTCGACAAGCCGATCAAATCCTGCGGGAACTACGAATTCGACGTCCGTCTTTACACCGATATCTCCGAGAAGCTGAAAGTCAGCATCGTCAAAGAGAACTGATATGGCAAACGATACGTTCATCAAAAATATGCCTGCTTCCGTCGAAGCGGAGCAGTCCGTTCTGGGATCGATCATCATCAATCCGCAGTGCATGGACGACATTCAGTCGCTCGTTTCCATCGACGACTTTTACGTGAAGGATCATCAGGAAATTTTCGCGATGATCACGAAGCTCTACGCCGAAAGCAAGAACATCGACCACGTGATCCTCGCTTCGATGATGCAGGAGAGCGGTTCCTACGATCTCGACCAGGCGAAGAACTACATCAAAACGCTCGCGCAGATCGTTCCGACCGCCGCGAACGTGCGCGATTACGCGCGGATCGTACGTGAAAAGAGCCTGCTCCGGCGTCTGATCGGCGTCTGCGAAGAGATCAACGAGGACGCTTTCGCGCAGTCGGAGCCCGCGTCGACGATCATCGACAGCGCCGAGAGCCGGATCTACGCCCTCTCGAACAACAAAGAATCGAAGGATTTCGTCCACATCCGCGACGTATTGCTCAGCGCGTACGCGCAAATCCGCGAAGCGGCGGACAATCAGGGGCAGCCGACGGGTCTCAATTCCGGATTTTCGGGACTCGATCGCATCCTGCTCGGTATGGGCAAGGGCGATTTCGTTCTGATCGGTGCGCGTCCCGGTATGGGTAAGACCTCGTTCGCGCTCAATATCGCGACGAACGTCGCGCGTCAGACCGGCAAATCCGTCTGCATCTTTTCGCTCGAAATGTCGAACGAGCAGCTCGTGCAGAGAATTCTGTCGAGCGAAGCTCTGATCGAAAGCGGAACGCTGAGACAGGGCACCCTCTCCAAAGAGGACTGGGAAAAGCTCGCGCAGGTCTCCTCCTACCTTTCGGAAACGGAGATCTACATCGACGATACGACCAATATCACGGCGTCGGGAATGAAAGCGAAGCTGCGCAGGGTCAAGAACCTCGGGCTCGTCGTCGTCGACTACCTGCAGCTGATGCAGAGCGACAAGAAGAACGAGAACCGCGTCAACGAAGTCAGCGACATTTCCCGTAACTTAAAACTGCTTGCGAAAGAGTTCGGCGTGCCCGTCGTCTGCTGCGCGCAGCTCTCGAGAGGCGCGGAAAAGCGCGAGGGCGATTCGCACCCGATGCTCTCCGACCTGCGTGACTCCGGTGCGATCGAGCAGGACGCGGACGTCATTATGTTCATCGACCGCGACTACTATCAAGACAACCCCGAAAAAGAAAATACCGCGATCATCCACATCGCAAAGAACAGACACGGCAGCACCGGCAAGGTCACGATGGGCTGGTACGGCAGATACACGAAGTTCATGACCATCGAAGAAAACCGCGAGGCACCGTAAATGGAAGAATTTCGCGATCCGGAACGTTTTTTGGAGCGCGCGGAAAAATTCGCCCGCGAAAACGGATTGTTCGAGGGGCTCGAAGGCAAATGCGTGCTCGCCGCGTTTTCCGGCGGCGCGGATTCCTCCGTTCTTCTGCGTATTCTCCGATATTTCGGTGAAAAATACGGATTTTCCGTCAGAGCGATGCACGTCCACCACGGGATCCGCGGCGAATTTGCCGACCGTGACGAAGAATTTTCAAGAAAGACCTGCGAAGAACTCGGGATCCCTTTTGCGAGCGTTCACTGCGACGTCCCCGCCTACGCAAAGGAATTTTCGCTCGGCGTCGAAGAGGCGGCGAGAGAGCTTCGCTACCGCGCTCTGCGCGCGCACGCCCGTGAAAACGGGATCGAAAAGATCGCCGTCGCGCACAATCTGACGGACAATCTCGAAACCGTGCTTTTCCACCTATCGCGCGGCGCGTCGGGACAGGGACTTTCGGGAATCGCCCCAAAAACGGGCGATCTGATCCGCCCCATCCTGTTCGCCTCCAAACGCGAGATCCTCGCTTTTGCCGATCTGAACGGCATCGGCTTCGTTCGCGACGAAACGAACGAGGATACGAATTATACGCGCAATTATATCCGCAGCGAAATCGTCCCCGCGATCGAAAAACTGAACCCGCGGGCGGCGGACGCCGCCCTCAGAACGGGCGAGCAGCTCCGGCGCGATGAAAAATACCTCTCGGAGCTTGCGGAGCGCTTCGTTGACGAAACGGACGTTTCGCGTCTTTCGGAGCTTGACGACGCGATCCTTTCGCGAGTGATCCGCAAGAAAGCGGAGGCGTGCGGGCCCCCCGCCCTCTCCTATGAAAAAACGTACGCGATCGTCGGGATCATACGCGGAAGCGGCCGTCTTTCCTCGGTCTCGGCGGCGGCCAAAACGGATGCCGTCGTTGAAAACGGCAGGTTTTACTTCGGCAAGCGCCCCGAAACGGACGTTTCGTTCGCGCCTTACTACGAAAGAAAACTCGTGATCGGCGAAAATCCGATCCCCGAAGCCGACGCTTTTTTTCTTCTTGCCGATGAAGTGACGGAAAAGACGCTTGAAACCGTTCGCAATCTACAAAATATTTACAATTTATTTATAAGAAAATCACTTGTTTTTGATAACATAGTCGGTAGTCTGTTCGCGCGGCCGCGAATGCCCTCCGACCGCTATCTGATCAACGGCGTCCGCAAAAGCGTCAAGAAATATATGTGCGACGAAAAATTCGACCCCGCCAAACGCTTCGACGTCCCTTTTCTCTGCGACGGCTTTGGGATCGCTTGGATCCCCGGGCTCCGCGAGCGCGACGGCCTTCACCCGAAGGACGGGCAGACGCGCCTTTTACACGTATTTTATTTTCAATTTTTGCGATAAAAAGAATCGAGGAAGTATAAAATGAATAAAAAATACGAAATTAACGATGACGTGGAAAGTATTCTCTTTTCTCCCAACGAGCTTGACGGGATCATTCACAGGATCGCCGGACAAATCGACAGAGATTATCCCGATCACGACAAGAAACTCCTTCTGCTCTGCATTCTGAAGGGCTCCGTCGTCTTTATGGGCGATCTGATGAAAGCGATCCAGCGCCCCGTTGAGATCGACTTCATGCGCGTGTCCTCCTACGGCGGCGGCACCTCCACCACCGGCACGGTCAACATCATGCTCGACCTCCACAGACACGATATCCCCGACCTCGACATCATCGTCGTCGAGGACATCGTCGACAGCGGCAGAACGCTCAGCTACCTCTGCAAGTATCTGCACAACAGAAACGCGAAGAGCGTCAAATGCGTGACTCTTCTTGACAAGCCGAGCAGACGCGAGGTCGATTTCACGCCCGATTACGTCGGCGCGCAGATCGAGGACAACTTCGTCGTCGGCTTCGGTCTCGACTACAACGAAATGTACAGATCCCTGCCCTACGTCGGCATCCTCAAGCCCTCCGTCTACGAACACAAAAACTGATCCGCAGCCCCTATAATATAAAAGAAAGGTTTTCCCTCTATGCAAAAGAAAAACGCAGGTCTGCGCACGCTCATCGGCTATCTCGTTCTGATCGGTGTCATCGTCACGCTCGTCGTCGTCATTATGAACGGCTTCGACAATGAGAAGACGAAGTACAGCGATATCGTCACTCTCTTCGAGAACATCGGGAACGAGGAAGGCAAGGAAGCAGTCAAGACCTTTACGCTGAACAGCAGCAACAAGCTGACGATCGAAACGACCGAAGACCGCGAGCTCACCTGGATCATCCAGGACCGCGAGATCTGGTACGACGATTGCTACGAATACGTCAGAAATTCCGATATCGAATACGACCTCGAGGAGCCGAAGACCATCCCCGCGTGGGTTTCGATCATCCCGACGCTCGTGCTCGTCGGCGGCTTCATCTTCCTGATGATCTACGTGATGCGTCAGACCGGCTCCGGCGGCAAGCTGAATAGCTTCGGCAAGGCCCGCGCGCGCATCATCGTCCCCGACGATAAGAAGAAAGTCACGTTCGCGGACGTCGCGGGCGCCGACGAAGAAAAGGAAGAACTCAAAGAGATCGTCGAATTTCTGAAAGATCCCGCCAAATATACCCGCCTCGGCGCAAAGATCCCCCACGGCGTTTTGCTGATGGGCCCTCCCGGTACCGGTAAGACGCTGCTCGCAAAAGCAGTCGCCGGCGAAGCGGGCGTTCCCTTCTATTCGATCTCCGGCTCCGACTTCGTCGAAATGTACGTCGGCGTCGGCGCATCCCGCGTGCGCGACCTCTTCGATACCGCGGGCAAGAACAAGGCGAGCATCGTCTTCATCGACGAGATCGACGCCGTCGGACGTCACAGAGGCGCAGGTCTCGGCGGCGGTCACGACGAGCGCGAGCAGACCCTCAACCAGCTGCTCGTCGAAATGGACGGCTTCTCCGATACGAGCGGCATCATCGTGATGGCGGCGACGAACCGTCCCGACATCCTCGACCCCGCGCTCCTGCGTCCCGGACGCTTCGACCGCCAGATCACGGTCGGCTATCCCGATCTGAACGGCAGAATCGCCATTCTGAAGGTCCACGCGAGAAACAAGCCGTTCGAACAGTCGGTCAACTTTGAAACGATCGCGAAAACGACCGCCGGATTCACCGGCGCGGATCTCGCGAACGTCCTCAACGAAGCGGCGCTCCTCGCTGCCCGCCGCGGCAAATCCCTCATCGGTATGAACGACATCGAAGACTCCATTATGAAGGTCGTCGTCGGCACGCAGAAGAAATCCCGCAAGATCAAAGAAGAAGAAAAGCGCAAAACGGCGATCCACGAAGCGGGTCACGCAGTCGTTTCCCACCTCCTGCCGACGCAGGATCCCGTCCATCAGATCTCGATCATCCCGAGCGGCAGAGCCCTCGGCTACACGCTCAACCTGCCGACGGAAGACAAATACAGCGTCTACAAGCAGGAACTCAAGGAAGAGATCGCGGTCCTTCTCGCAGGCCGCGCGGCGGAAAAGATCTTCTTCGACGATATTTCCGGCGGCGCCTCGAACGACATTCAGCGCGCAACGGAGATCGCCCGCAATATGATCACGAAATACGGTATGAGCGACACGCTCGGACCGATCCAGTTCGGCTCCGGTCACGACGAAGTGTTCCTCGGACGTGATTTCGGCGAAGCGCGCAACTATTCCGAAAAGATCGCTTCCCAGATCGATGAAGAGATCCACGCGATCATCACCGAAGCCTACGGCGTTTCTGATCAGCTGATCCGCGATCACATGGACAAGATGAACTTCATCGCGGACTTCCTAGTCAAGAACGAAACGATGGACGAAGTCCAGTTCAAGGCTCTGATGGAGGGCGAGCCCACCATGGAAGAGCTTGAAAACATGATGACCGAAATGCGCAGAAAGAGCCTCGAAGAAAACGAAGCGCAGAGAAAGCGCCTTGAGGAGCAGGAACGCCTCGAAGCCGAAAAGAAGGCCGACGAGGAGAACAAAAAGCGCGACGCGCAGTCCTCCTTCTTCTCTCCCGATCCTCCGGAAGACAAATCCGAAGGCGACGATTCCGACAAGAAGGACGACGACAACAACCCCTATTTCAAGTAATTACGAACTTTGCCCTTCGGGAAAATCTTCCCGAAGGGCAAAAAATCCCAAAAAAGTCTTGACAAATCGGGATCTTGTGGTATAATGTTATCGTTACGCAGGAGTAGCTCAGCTGGTCAGAGCGCACGGTTCACATCCGTGAGGTCATGGGTTCGAGCCCCCTCTTCTGCACCAAATAAGTTGCCTGATTTGTCTACCGGATAAATCAGGCAGTTTTCTTGCTTTTGGGACAAAATGCGCGCACCGTAGATTATAGATTGTAAAGTGAGAATAAAAATGCTATTCTTTTATATAACTGAAAGATAAGCAAAATTGTGAGGGAAGAAATATGCCGTCACCCGAAAAATTCAGAGAAACACTTGACGACTTCAAGGTCGGTCGGAATATCATTGACGA
>JAZLHQ010000146.1:0-2622 GCA_045616925.1 Eubacteriales bacterium
GAGGAACTGAAAAAAGCGTATAACGACGGTAAGATTCCCGCGCGCTTCCTTGCGGAGCGCACGCGTCAGGTCTTTGCGGGCGTTAACGATCCGATCCCCGCGATGTTCGAGCGCGACAAGTTCCCGTCGCGCAGGGAATACATCCGCAATCAGTGCCTCGACGGCCTCACGAAGGCAGAGGAGAAGGCGGTCTACCGCACGGCGCTCGAACGCGCCGCCGAAGAGAAGAACGTCTTCGTCA
Organism: Eubacteriales bacterium; assembly: GCA_045616925.1. Classification (GTDB taxonomy): domain Bacteria; phylum Bacillota; class Clostridia; order Oscillospirales; family CAG-272; genus JAZLHQ01. Next base: position 242 of record JAZLHQ010000146.1, read on the forward strand.
GAAATTACGCGAAGGAACGCCTCGGAGTTGCGCATTTTGAAAAAATGAGCGCCGACGAGGTGCTTGATAAGGCACAGGTCTACCGCTTCAAGACGGAAGCCGAAGCGCGCGAAGCCGATCTTTACGAGCATCAGATCTATATAGATCAGAACGTTCCCGAAAACGAAAAAATCGAGCAGATCGAGGTCAAAATCGAAGAGCTCGAGAAGAATACGGAATTCGTGCTCGTCGGACTTGACGACGAACCCATAAAGGCGCCGGAGCACAATCCGCAGCAGATCGTACGCAAATAATCAAACGAAAACAAACCCACTGATCTGCGGAGTGTCCGAAAGGGCACTCCGCAGATCAGTGGGTTTGTTTGGATAAGCTGCTTTACGCGGCTTTTTTCTTTTTGCTTCTGATCAGAACGAGGCAGACGACGATCTCGCAGATCGGGAAGAGAGACGCGAACAAAAGTCCTGCCTTCATCCCGAATTCCTCGGATCTGCCGGCTATGATCATCATATCGGCGATGATGCCGAGCGCCTGCGGCACCGCCGAGGCGCCGAGGTCACCGCCCGCCGCCATCAGGGCGTAGACGGAGACGCCGCAGTCGGGGACGCGGTCCGATACGACAATGAGCGATCCCGGCCAGAGCATCGAGACGAAAAATCCCGTCAACGCGCAGGCAAGGAGTCCGACGATCGGAAGAGGGCAGAAGACCGCCGTCAGATAGCAGACGGCGGCGCCCGCTGAGCCGATCGTCAGAAAACGCAGGATGTTTTTGCCGAACTTCGCGTAAAGCGTTCTGCCGAGTCCGAGCATCGCGCCGAAGAGCGCGACGCCGAAGAGGTCGCCGTATATTTTGGAGATGCCGAGCGCCTTTTCGGCGAACGTCGAACACCACTGTGACATCGTACATTCGGAGGCGCCGCCGAGGAAAATGCAGAGAACGCACAAAAGCAGGGCGGGATTTTTGAGAGATCCCGCGGCGTCCGACGTCTTTTCGGCGGTCTTCAGTTCCGGCATCGGCGCTTTCGCGAACAAAAGCGCGGACATTAGCGGAAGACCCGTGAGCAGAAGCGTCAGAAGGTACCATTTTTCATCGCCGAACAGGCGGATATAGAAGGCAGAGACGAGGACGGTCAGAACGACGCCGAAGGCGTAGCACGAGTGCAGGCGGCTCATCGACCGCTCGGGATTGTCGGAAGGGATCGCCGCGATGGTCGGACTCGTCAAAACTTCGGAGAGTCCGCCGCCCGCGGAGAAGACGACCGTACCGATGACGAGCGAGCCGTAGACGAATTTCGGGAAAAGGAGCGGCAAAAAGGCGAAGCAGAGAAGACCCGCCGACATCACGACGGGCGTCAGCCGCACCGCTTTCTGCAGGTTGAATTTGTGCGAACAGAAGGAAAAAACGAGGTCGAAAAGGAGCTGCGTCCCGAAATTGATGAGAACGAGCAGTCCGAGAAGAGTGTAGGAAAGTCCGTAAATCCTTCTCAAAGAAACGAATAGCAGCGGGGGCAGATTGCCCGTGACCGCCGACGAGAGGCTCGTCATATAGCACGCGTATTTTGCGCGGGAAAATATTTGTTTCGTCATAATGAACCTTTGCAAACGTAATTTACAATCGCTATTTTAACATTTCAGAATAAAAAAGTCAAGCGAAAACGGGAAAACTATGGACAATTATCGAGCGGTATGATATAATCGAAAAAACGGAGGTGAGCGTTTATGCCGGCTTTCAAAGAAAAACCGTTCTTCCTTTTCGGAATGGGCGCGCGTGAAAAAATGTTTTACCGTGAGGGAACGCTCCGCAGGATCCCGACGGGAGAGGTCGTATTCGCTTGTGAGATCGAGTCGGACGAGATCATCGCGCAGGATTACCGCGTCGATATGCACACGAAAAACGGGATTTTTACCGTATATGAAGACGAAGAGGGCGTTTTCCTTGACAAAAAAGACGGGAACGTCACCGCGCTGACGACCGGATCGCTCTGCCTTCCCGATTTTGACGGTCATCCGTTCAGAGACGCGCTCAGGATCCTTCATCACGATATTCTCATCAATATCGTCGGCGGGAAGCCCGTGCCGAATCTGTTCGTTTACGAAAAACCGTGGTACCGCGACGGCGCCATGATGACGATGGTACTCGAAAAAACGGGAAATCTTCATTTGATCGAAGAATGGGCGGGATCGCTCGACGATCTCTACGACCGCAACAACAAGGGCGTCGAAGAGAGCGATAATTTGGGACAGCTTCTCTATATCCTCGCCAAAACGGGGAATCCTTCGCACGATCTGATCCCGAAGGCGATAGAGGAAGCGAAGAAAAGATGCCAAAACGGCGCTCTGACGGGGCTTTCCGATTACCATGAGCACCCCGTTTATCAGACGAA
>JAZLHQ010000147.1:0-5067 GCA_045616925.1 Eubacteriales bacterium
GACGCGATCTCGATCCTTTCATCTTGCGCGGGATCGCGCGGAATGGTCGGCGGGCAGCAGATGGACATGGACGCTGAACTGAACGGTCTTTCCGTCGAAGCGCTCCAGCGACTGCAGTCTCTGAAGACGGGCGCGCTCTTCTACGCCGCCTGCGCGCTCGGCGTGATCGCCGCCGACCGCTACGACAGCGGAGAACTTCTTGAAAACGTCGGAACGTACGCGCAGTGTCTGGGACTCGCGTTCCAGATCCGCGACGATATCCTCGACGTGATCTCGACGGACGAAGAACTCGGCAAACCCGTCGGAAGCGATGAAGAAAACGATAAAACCACGTTTATGACCTATATGAGCGTCGAAGAAGCGCAGGAATGCGTGCGCGAACTGACCGAAAAAGCGGTCGAATCCGTTTACGGAATAGATCGTTTCGGCGAACTTACCGAGCTTGCCGCGATGCTCGCGGATCGGGAATACTGAAAATGCGGCTCGACGTCTGCCTTTTTCAAAAAGGGTACAGCGAAAGCCGCGAGCGCGCGTCGAAGCAGATCAAAGCGGGACTCGTGCTCGTGAACGGAAAAATCGTCACGAAACCGGCGTATGACGTTCTTGAATCGGACGAGATCGTCGTATCCGGCGATATCCATAACTACGTCGGGCGCGGCGGACTGAAGCTTGAAGCGGCGCTCCGGTCGTTTGAGATCGCCCCCGAAGGTCTTGTCTGCGCGGACGTCGGCTCTTCGACCGGCGGCTTTACGGATTGTCTTCTGCAAAACGGCGCCTCGGAGGTCTACGCGATCGACAGCGGCTCCGGTCAGCTGCACGAAAAACTGCGGAGCGATCCGCGCGTTCACGTTTACGAATCGTTGAACGCACGTCTCATTACCGAAGAAACGTTCGGCAGAAAATTCGATCTCTGCGTGATGGACGTTTCCTTCATCTCGCAGACGGTTCTGTATCCGGCGGTCACGTCGCTCCTGAAGGACGGCGGGGCGTTCGTATCCCTCGTAAAACCGCAGTTTGAAGCGGGACGTGCCTTTATCGGAAAGGGCGGGATCGTGAAGGATCCGAAGATATACCCGACCGTTATCGAAAACGTCCTGAAAAACGCCGCCGTCAACGGGCTTTATTGTCAAAACGTGATCCGTTCTCCCATCACGGGCGGAGACGGCAACCGCGAATTTCTCGCATATTTCATTTACGGTAAAAACGGAAAATTGCCGTATTACGTACCTGAAACGGAGTTTTACAAATGAAAAAAATCGCACTTTACGCGCGAATCGGAAAAGATCCGAGCTTCGAAAATCTGATCAGATGCGCGCAGTATCTTTCGGATAAATACGAGATCCTTCTCGAAGAAGAACTCGCCTCTTATTGCAAAGACCGGCGTTTCCGCTATCTGCCGCTCGAAAAAGCGGTCGCGGAATCGGACGTGCTGATCGTGCTCGGCGGCGACGGAACGATCCTGTCCGCGGCGCGCGTCGCCGCTCCGCTCGGGAAGCCGATCCTCGGCATCAACCTCGGGCATCTCGGCTACATGGCGCAGGCGGGAATGGACGGTCTGCCCGAAATCTCACGTCTTCTTGAGAATTTCGGAACGGAAGAGCGTTTTATGCTCTCCATAAGTCTTCTGCGCGACGGAAAAACGGTCGTTCGGGAAGACGCGCTCAACGACGTCGTCGTCCGCTCGCTCGACAACGGGATCATCGATCTTTCGTGCGACGCGAACGGTCAGCGGATCTTCCAGTACAGAACGGACGGCATGATCGCCTCGACGCCGACGGGCTCGACCGCCTATTCGATGTCGGCGGGCGGAGCGATCGTCGATCCCGAACTGTCTGCCATTCTGCTCGTGCCGATCTGCGCGCACACGTTCAAAGCCCGTCAGGTCATTTTTTCTCCGGATTCAACGGTAAGAATGCACCTTGTCAACACGACCGGAAGCGCCGCGGGTATCTATATCGACGGCAACAGATTTTCGGACGTTCATCCCGGCGACGAGGTCGAGATCACGCGTTCGAGCCTCAGAACGACCTTCGTGAAATTCAGCAAAGACAGTTTCTGCCGCACGGTTTATGAAAAAATGCGCGATTATTGAAAAATAAGGAGATTGAAATGAAAAACGACAGAAAAGACGCGATCATTGAGATCGTTCGCAAATACGAGATCGAAACGCAGGAAGCGCTCCTCGACAAACTGCAGGAAAAGGGCTATACGGTCACGCAGGCGACCGTTTCGAGAGACATCAAGAAAATCGGACTCGTCAAAGTCGCCGCCAAGAACGGCAAATATAAATACGCGTACCGCGAAGAAACGGGTTCGCAGAGCAACGCGAAGTATTCGAATATCCTTCGCGAGACCGTTGTGCGCGTCGCGTACACGGATACGCTGATCGTTTTGCATACGTATTCCGGTATGGCGAACGCGTCCGCCGCCGCTTTCGATTCCATTTTCAAAAACGAAGTGCTCGGAAGCATCGCCGGAGACGATACGATCTTCATCGCCGTTCATAGCCGTGAGACGGCGATCGACATCACCGAAAGAATCAGACAGATCATCGGAAAATAATTCGGGGGTCTTATATGCTATCATCACTGCATATAGAAAACGTAGCGGTCATTCTGAAAGCGGATCTTGATTTGAATCCCGGTTTTACCGTACTGACTGGCGAAACGGGTGCGGGAAAATCGATGATCCTCGATTCGATCAATATGCTCCTCGGCGCGAGAACGTCCAAAGACATCATCAGAACGGGCGAAGAACGCGCGCTCGTCTCGGCGTATTTTACGGATCTTTCGGACGCCGAGAAACAGTTCGTGTCAAGTCTCGGCTTTGAGATCGAGGACGATTCCGTTATGCTGCAGAGAACGCTCGATCAGAGCGGAAAATCCGTCTGCAAACTCGACGGAAGAACGATCCCGATCGGCGTGCAGAAGCAGATCGCGGGACGTCTCATCAATATCCACGGTCAGCACGATACGGGCGCGCTGCTCGATCCGAAGAACCACGTCTCTTATCTCGATTCGTACGCCGGAGCGGATATGCAGACAATTTCGGACGAATATAAGGTGCATTACGCGAAAATGACTTCGATCCGCCGCGAAATGCAGAAGTTTATGACCGACGAGCGCGAGAAGCAGAGAAAGATCGAGCTTCTTTCCTATCAGATCGAAGATATAGAAAGCGCCGATCTTGAAGAAGGGGAGGACGAACGTCTTCTTTCCGAACGCACGGCGCTCAAGAACGCAAGGCAGATCACGAAGAACGCGTCGACCGTTTACCGCGCGCTCTATAAGAATGAAAAAGGCTTTTCGGCGGATAAACTGATCGAGATCGCGAAGAATTCGCTCGACAATCTGAGCGACAGTCTGCCGGAAGCGGGTGAACTTTCCGACCGCCTTTTCGATATCGAATACGAGCTTCAGTCGATCGCCGAAAAGGCGCTTGCGCTGATCCCGAGCGGCGCGGAACGTCCCGAAGCAAGACTTTCGGAGATCGAAGACAGGCTCGATACGATCAATAAACTGAAGCGCAAGTATGGCTCGACCGTCAAAGAAGTGCTCGATTATCTTGCCGACGCGAAGGCGCAGATGGAAAAGATCGAAAAATCGGACGAACTTCTCGAAACGTACGAAAAAGAACTTACAAAAGAGACGGAAGACTTGACGGACCTTTCGAAAAAGATCCGTGAACTGCGCAGAAAAACGGGCGAAAAACTCTCGTTCGGCATTACGGATTCGCTCAGATATCTCGATATGGAAAAGGTGCGATTCGCGGTTTCCTGCGAAAAAACGCCCGAATTCAGACCGGACGGCGCGGACGAAGTGCAGTTTCTGATCGCGACGAATCCCGGCGAGCCGTTAAGACCCCTCTCGTCGATCGCGTCCGGCGGCGAGCTCTCCCGCATTATGCTCGCGATCAAGTGCGTACTGCTCAAAGCGGAAGAGATCCCGACCGTCATTTTCGACGAGGTGGATACCGGCGTTTCCGGCAAGACCTCGCAGAAGATCGGCATCCGGCTTCGCAATATCGCGAAATATACGCAGACGATCTGCGTCACTCATTCGGCACAGATCGCGGCACTCGCGCATAATCATTACAGGATCGAGAAGACCGAAAAGGACGGCAGAGCCGTCACGGTCGTCAGAACGCTCGACAAAGAGGGAAGGATCGCGGAGATCGCCCGCATTATGGGCGGCGTCGATATTTCCGCCAAAATCAAAGAATCCGCCGAGGAAATGGTGCTCGGCGCAGATCAATACGATTCATAAAAAAAGTGCAAATATAAGGAGACAAAAATGACAATTTACGACGAACTCGTCGCCCGCGGTCTGATCGCGCAGGTGACCAACGAAGAAGAGATCAAAAAGATGATCAACGAAGGCAAAGCGACCTTCTACATCGGTTTTGACTGCACGGCGGACAGCTTGACGGCTGGACACTTTATGGCGCTCACGCTGATGAAGCGTCTGCAGATGGCGGGCAACAAACCCGTCGCGCTGATCGGCGGCGGAACGACGATGACCGGTGACCCCTCCGGCAGAACCGATATGAGAAAGATGCTGACCAAAGAGGACATTCAGCACAACGCCGAGTGCTTCAAGCGTCAGATGGAGCGTTTCATCGAATTCGGTGACGGCAAAGCGCAGATGGTCAACAACGCCGACTGGCTTCTGAACCTCAATTACGTCGATCTTCTGAGAGAAGTCGGCGCATGCTTCTCCGTCAACAATATGCTGCGCGCGGAATGCTATAAGCAGCGTATGGAGAAGGGTCTTTCGTTCCTCGAATTCAACTATATGATCATGCAGAGCTACGATTTCTACTACCTGTTCCAACACTACGGCTGCAATATGCAGTTCGGCGGCGACGACCAGTGGTCGAATATGCTCGGCGGAACGGAACTGATCCGCAGAAAGCTCGGCAAGGACGCGCACGCGATGACGATCACGCTTCTGACCGACAGTCAGGGCAAGAAGATGGGCAAAACGGCGGGCAACGCCGTGTGGCTCGACCCCAATAAGACGAGCCCGTTCGATTTCTATCAGTACTGGCGCAACGTCGGCGATACGG
>JAZLHQ010000148.1:0-9561 GCA_045616925.1 Eubacteriales bacterium
GTCGAGATCGTATCCGTCGTTTTAGCTGCCGTTTTGGCCTCGGTGGAAGGATCGGTGACGGGCACCGTCACCTTCGGCGCGGTCGTTCCGAGATCGTCGGGTCTTTGGGACTTACTGTCCTGCACGAGGATCACGACGATCAGCGCCGCCACGACGAGGATCATCGCGACGAGAACGAAGATCAGAGTTTTCTGAATAGCTGAAAGTTTCATATTTATATCCTTTGTCCGTTTTTACGGTATATGATTCTTGGAGATCACAGGATTTTCGGCGTCGCCGTGAAGCGTCAGAAGGTAATTCCCTTCACAATCCACGACGAGACGCTTTTTCGAGTGGTCGACGTAGATCGAGATGCCGTCGATATAGCGGTTGACGAAGCTGATGGGAAGCCAGAGTTCGCCTGAAGTATAGATCGCCTTCCCTTCGAGCGCGACGCTCGTCGAGCCGATCTCAACGTACGCGTTCCCCGCCGAAAGCGTGAACTGCTCCTTATCCTCCCGGTCGGAACCGATAAGGTAGCGCAGGCTGTTGGTGTCGCCCGTCACGGAGAATCCGCACTGGCGCGCGATCTGCGTAAAATTGACGTAAGTCACGCCGTTTCTGAACAGTTTCGACGCCGGCATATTCTTTCTGTATTCCCGTCTTTCGGGCTTGACGGCGGCGTCTCCGATATAGACCGTATAGGTGCCGGAGATCTTGCCGATCGGAAAGCGCATATAGACGAAAACGGAAGCGCAGTAAATGAAAAGCAGGACGGCGGCGATCAGAAGGGACGAAAACATGAACAGGATCGCCCTGTATTTCGCTTTTTTCGACACCCGGCTCACCTCCGTCTTCATAATACGTATATTATACACGATTTTACGCGAAAAAGCAACAGATAACGCCGAATTTTACGCGCCGTTTTTTCGATTTTTTCTTTTTTTCGCAAAACGCGCAAAAAAAGATAAAAAAGCACTTGACAAAACGGAAAAGGTGTGCTACAATGCGTTTGTTAATGAAGAAGAGCTCTCCGCTCTCACCGTGCGGCATCGGTCGGTACGGTTCATAGTCATATAACCCGGTCGGGTTATATCTGCGTGCGGAGAGTGTTCCGCACATTTTTATTTTTCGGAGGTGTTTGGCAATCGGAACCAACAACAACCAGAAAGAGCATCTGATCAACGAAGAAATTTTAACGGCTCTTCCCGCCGGCAAGCAGGTCCGCGTCGTTTCCGACGACGGCGAGCAGTACGGCACGATCTCTCTTTCATCAGCTTTGAATACCGCAGAGAGCAAGGGACTTGATCTCGTTCTCATCGCTCCGCAGAGTGATCCGCCTGTCGCAAAGATCATGGATTACGGTAAGTTCAAATTCGATCGCGACAAGAAGAAAAAAGAAGCGAAGAAAAATCAGGTGAAGATCGACATCAAGGAAGTGCAGCTTTCCTGCACGATCGACGTCAACGACTTCAACACCAAAGCAAACAACGCACGCAAGTTTCTCTCCCAGGGCAACAAAGTTAAGGTCAGAGTTGTCTTCCGCGGACGCCAGATGGCGCACCAGGACATCGGTAAAGAGCTTCTCGACAAGTTCACCGAAGCGGTCGCCGACCTCGGCGCTCCCGAAAAGAAACCCATCCTCGAGGGCAGAGCGCTCATGATGTTCATAGCGCCCCTTAAGAATCCCTCCGGCAAGTCGGACAAAGCCGACAAGAAAGTTCAAGAATAATTGCAGGTATTGAAAGGAGTTTTAATCATGCCTAAGATCAAAACGCACAGCGCATCCAAGAAAAGATTTTCCGTCACGAAGAGCGGTCTCGTCAAAATGAACCATTCTCACCACAGACACAACCTCGGCCTCAAGACCCAGAAGCGTAAGAGAATGCTCCGTTCCGGCGCATACCTCAGCGAGTGCTTTGCCCCCACCGTAAAGCAGCTCATCCAGAAATAAGCAGCAGTCAGATAACAGGAGGATATTGAAATGGCAAGAATCAAGGGCGCGATGATGACGCGCAAGAGAAGAAATAAAGTACTCAAGGCAGCGAAGGGCTACTGGGGTTCCAAGAGCAAGCACTTCAAGATGGCTAAACAGGCCGTCATGAAGAGCGGCAACTACGCGTTCATCGGCAGAAAGCTGAAGAAGAGAGATTTCAGATCCCTTTGGATCGCGAGAATCTCCGCGCAGTGCAAAGTCAACGGCATCAACTACAGCCGCTTTATGTACGGTCTCAAGAAGGCCGGCATCAACCTCAACAGAAAGATGCTCGCAGAGATCGCCGTTTCCGACAAGGAAGCGTTTGCGGCAATCGTTGAAAAGGCTAAGGCCGCATTATAATTGAGGAGCAAAAATCCCGCGCACGCGGGATTTTTGTCATACTATGAGATGATTTCCGGAGGACGAAAATTGGACACGATCACTTCGAAAAGCAACGAAAACGTGATCGCGGCGGCGAAACTGCTCGAAAAAAAGTACCGCGATCAAACGGGACTTTACTGCTTCGAGGGCAGAAAACTGCTCCTTGAAGCCGCTGAAAACGGCGTTTCCATCCGCCGTATTTTCTGCACGCCGGACAATTTTGAACTCTCCCGGAAGGCGTGTTCCGACGCCGAGATCTTCACCGTTTCGGAAGCCGTCTACGCGAAGCTTTCGCTCGACAAATCTCCGGACGGGATCTTCGCGATCGCAAAGAAAGATCCTTCCCTGCACGCGGAAAAACTGCGTGCGCCCGAGGAAAACGACTGCCTTTTTATGGCAGTCTCGGTGCGCGATCCCGGCAATCTCGGGACGATCCTGCGGACCGCGGCGGCGCTCGGCGTCGACTGCGTCTATCTGTCAAATGACTGCGCGGATCTCTATTCGCCGAAGGTCATACGCTCGGCGATGGGCGCTGTTTTCAAGCTCCGCACCGTCACGTTCGACGATCCCGCCATGGCAATCGGCCTTCTGAAGGATCGCGGGTACGTGGTCGCCGCGGCGGCGCTCACCGATAACGCCAAAGAACTCGGCACCGATCCGATCGACGGCAGATACTGCTTCGTCGCGGGCAACGAGGGGCACGGACTTCCAAAGGAAGTGCTGGACGCCTCGTCCGAAACGGTCATCATTCCGATGCAGAAGGGCAACGAATCCCTGAACGTCGCGTCCGCGTGCACGATCCTCATGTGGGAATGCACGAGGAGGAAACGCGAAAAACGCTAAAAACGCAAAAAAAGCAATAACCGGGCAAAATTCGAAAAAGCGGGATCACCGCGGAAAGGTCGGGCAAACGTTATGGATAACATTTTGTACCGCATCTGGCTCTCCGAGATCTGCTCTCCGGGCAGCGACCTCGGCGACAGGCTTCTTGCCGCCTTCGGCAACGACCTCGACGCGATCTATAACGGCAGACGCGCGGATTACGAGAAGATCGAAAAGCTGAATCCCGGCACGATCGGGGATCTTTGCGACAAAGACTTGTCCGACGCGAAGGATATTCTCGATTACTGTCTTTCGAACGGCGTTTCCCTGCTCGCTTACGACGATCCGCTCTATCCGGAGCGTCTCCGCCGCATCCCGAAAGCGCCGATCCTGCTCTACGTGCGGGGCAATATGCCTCTGCTCGACGATACCGTGAGCATCGCGACCGTCGGCACGCGCAGAATGACCGAATACGGCAGGCGCGAGGCCTACCGCATCTCCTACGATCTCGCCAAAGCGGGCATCATCACCGTCAGCGGTATGGCGCGCGGTATCGACACCGCCTGCCACAGAGGAACGCTCGACGCGGGCGGTCACACGATCGCCGTGCTCGGCTGCGGGATCAACGTCGTCTACCCGCCCGAGAACGGGCAGCTGATGGAGGAGATCGCGCGATTTGGCACGCTGGTCTCCGAATACGCGCCCGACACGCCGCCCGTCGGCTCCAATTTCCCGATCCGCAACCGCATCATAAGCGGTCTTTGTCAGGGGACGCTCGTGATCGAAGCCGATCAGCGCAGCGGCGCGCTCATCACGGCGCGCGCGGCGCTCTCGCAGGGACGCGATATTTTCGCGCTTCCCGGAAAAGTCGGCGAGCTCAACAGCACCGGCACGAACGAACTGATCCGAAGCGGTGCGCGTATGATCGTTTCCGCCCTCGACATCGTGGACGAATATGCGTTCCTCTATCCGCACAGGATCAGCAATCAGAGTTTCGTCAGAGAAGCGCCGAAGATGAAATTCGCCGCAAAACCGTCGAAATCGGACGGCGATGATGAAAACAAGGGCGGCGAAAGCCTCCCGAAATTCGGAAAAGAACGCAGAAAGAAAGCCCCGAAGACGGAAAAGACCGCAAAATCGGTCAGATCCGCCGAGATTTTTGAAAGCGTTCCCGAAAAAGCGCCGGACATTCCCGCACGCGAGCCCCTTACGGACTCCGAAAAGGAAGTTCTCGCGCTCTTTGAAGAGAGCATCCCCGCGACGGTCGACGATCTCACCCGCAAGGGCTCGGACGTCGGGACCGTGCTGGTTTCTCTCACTTTTCTTGAATCCAAAGGGTATATCTCTGCCCTTCCCGGCGGAAAATACCTGAAAAACTGAATCATACCCAATCTTCCAATTTTTCCACACGATTTGAAAGGAAACAAAACATGGCATACAATCTCGTCATTGTGGAGTCACCCTCCAAAGCGACCACAATCAAGAATTTTCTCGGTCCGAGATACAAGGTCAGCGCCTCTTACGGTCACGTGAGAGACCTGCCGAAAAGTGCTCTCGGCGTAGATATAGAAAACGATTTCGCCGCGCATTACATCAATATCCGCGGCAAGGGCGAACTGATCGCTTCGCTTCGCAAGGAAGCGAAGAACGCCGACAAGATCTATCTCGCAACGGACGCCGACCGCGAAGGAGAAGCGATCTCGTGGCATCTTCTCAACGCGCTGAAGCTGCCCGAAGAGAAGACCCGCCGCGTGACCTTCAACGAGATCACGAAGAACGCGATCACGACGGCGATCAAGAATCCCCACGACATCGACATGAATCTCGTCAATTCCCAGCAGGCGCGCCGGATCCTCGACCGCATCGTCGGCTACAAATTGAGCCCGTTCCTCTGGGACAAGGTCAAGAGCGGACTTTCCGCCGGACGCGTGCAGTCGGTCGCGACCCGTATGGTCGTCGAGCGCGAGCAGGAGATCCGCAATTTCGTTCCCGAAGAATACTGGACGATCAGCGCAGGGCTCAAGAATTCCGACGGCGCCGAGATCGTTGCGCACTACATCGGCACCGACAGCGAAAAGAACGAGATCGCAAACGAAGAGGAAGCGAAGAAGATCCTTTCTTCGATCGAGGGCAAGCCCTTCTTCGTACAAAAAGTCACGAAATCCTCGAAAAAGAAGAATCCGCTGCCGCCTTTCGCGACGTCCACTCTGCAGCAGGAGGCTTCGAGAAAACTCGGATTTCAGTCCGAAAAGATCATGCGCATCGCGCAGGAGCTTTACGAGGGCGTTGACATCGGCACCGAAAACGGCGGCTTCCACGGTCTTATCACCTATATGCGTACCGACTCGCTGCGCATCTCCGAAGAGGCGCAGGACGCCGCTAAAGCGTTCATCCTCTCTGAATACGGCGAAAAATACTATCCCGACCACACCCGCACCTACAAAGTGGACGCGGACGCGCAGGACGCGCACGAAGCGATCCGTCCCTCGGACGTGACGCTCACCCCCAAAAAGATCAAGAAATATCTCTCGAACGATCAGTACCGCCTTTACAAGCTGATCTGGGACCGCTTCGTCGCGAGCCAGATGGTCAGCGCGCTCATCGACACGGTCAGCGTCGATATCCGCGCGGGTGAAGCGCTCTTCCGCGTCAGCGGCTCGACCCTTCGCTTCAACGGCTATCTTTCCGTCTACGACAATATGCGCGCGGGCGACGAAGAGAACGAGAATTCCGACGAGCTTTGCAAGCTCCCCGCGATGCTTGAGGGTGAAGAACTGACGGTCGTCTCCGTAACTCCCGAGCAGCACTTCACGAAGGGTCCCGACTACTTCACGGAGGGATCTCTCATCAAGGCGCTCAAGGACCGCGGCATCTGCCGTCCTTCGACCTACGCGCCGACGATCTCGACGATCATTTCGAGAAAATACGTCCAGAGAAGCGGCAAAAATCTGCGCTCCACGCAGCTCGGTGAAGTCATCACGGGACTGATGGTCGACAATTTCGAGGAAATCGTCGATTACGAATTCACCGCCGATATGGAGAAGGAACTCGACGACGTCGCAAGCGGCACCGAAACGATGAACGACGTTCTGAACGAATTTTACGGGCGTTTTTCGAAATCCCTCGCACGCGCGCAGTCGAGCGTCGCGAAAGAGGAAGTCACGCTCGTTCCCGAAGAGACCGGCATCCGCTGCGAGAAATGCGGGCGGATGATGGTCGTCAAATCCGGCAGATTCGGCCGTTTCGCCGCCTGCCCCGGCTATCCCGCCTGCAAGAACACCGTCAAGATCGACAAGGACAACAAGCCGGTCGTCAAGGAAGAAAAGAAGGCGGAGCCGACCGACCTCGTCTGCGAGGTCTGCGGCGCGCCGATGGTCCTGCGCACCGGCAGATACGGCAAGTTCTACGCCTGCTCCGATTATCCGAAGTGCAAGAATACCGTGCGCATCAAGGAGGAACTCGACGTTCCCTGCCCGCTCTGCGACGGTCAGATCATCACGAATCACGCCAAGGGTAAGATCTTCTACGGCTGCTCCAACTATCCCGCCTGCAAGTTCAGCTCGTGGGACGTCCCGACGCGCAAGAAATGCCCCTCCTGCGGCAGTATGCTTCTGATCCGCAAGTCTAAAAAGGCGCTCGTCTGCCTCAATAAGAACTGCAAATATACGGAACCCTACGACGACCAGAGGGTCAAGGACACCGATGGAAACTAATATCGGCGTTAGACCCGTAAACGTCATCGGTGCGGGGCTCGCCGGATGCGAAGCGGCTTTCCAGATCGCGCGCATGGGAGTTCCCGTAAAACTTTACGAAATGAAGCCCCAAAAGCGCACGCCCGCGCATCACAGCGATCTTTTCTGCGAGCTCGTCTGCTCGAACTCCTTCCGTTCGAATCAATTATCCAATGCGATCGGACTTCTCAAAGCGGAGCTCACGGAGCTGCACTCGCTGATCATGGAGGCGGCGCACCTTTCCGAAGTCCCCGCGGGCGCGGCGATGGCCGTCGACCGCGTGAAATTCTCGCAGTACGTCACGGACGCGATCAGAAATCATCCCCTGATCGAAGTGATTCCCGAAGAGGTCGTGAAGATCCCCGAGGACGGGATCACGGTCGTCGCAACGGGTCCTCTGACGTCCGAAGCGCTCGCCAAAGAGATCGCTTCGTATCTCGACGAGGATCAGCTTCACTTTTTCGACGCGGCGGCGCCGATCGTGGACGCCTCCACGATCGACTTCGACAAGGCGTTCATCGCCTCGCGCTACGGCAAGGGAGAAGCGTGCTACGTCAACTGTCCGATGACGAAAGAGGAATACGACCGCTTCTTTGAAGCGCTGATAAATGCTCCCGAAGCGCCTCTCAAGGAATTCGACCGCGAGCTGCAGACGGATCTGACCGTATTCGAAGGGTGTATGCCTGTCGAAGTGATGGCGAAGCGCGGTTACGAAACGCTCCTTTACGGGCCTCTGAAGCCCGTCGGCCTGCCCGACCCGAAAACCGGCAAGGAATACTTTGCCGTCGTACAGTTAAGGCAGGAAAACAACGAAAAGACGATGTACAACGTCGTCGGATTCCAGACGCATCTCACGTTCGAAGCGCAGAGGAACGTCTTCCGGATGATCCCCGGACTTGAAAACGCGCAGTTCCTGCGCTACGGGGTCATGCACCGCAACACGTTCATGAACTCGCCGAAGCTGCTGACGCCCTCCTATTCGATGCGCAAGAACGGAAATCTCTTCTTCGCGGGGCAGATGACCGGCGTTGAAGGCTACATCGAATCCTGCTCCTCGGGCTATCTTGCGGGCGTGAACGCCGCAAGACTTGCCAAAGGTCTTGACGCGATCGATTTCCCCGCGTCGACGGCGATCGGAGCGCTCTCTCACTACGTCAGCTCCTCGTCTTCCGGCAATTTCCAGCCGATGAACGTCAATTTCGGCATTATGGATCCGCTCGGCTTCAAGGTCAAGGGCGGAAAAAGTTTTCGCAACGAGGCGCTTTCGGAAAAAGCGCTCGCGATCGTGCGCGAAATCTCGCAAAAATACAATCTTTGAAACGGAAAATTTACTATGAAAGCGATCATGACGGCTCTCGAAAACAGGATCGGGTACGCGTTTAAGGACGAGTCCCTTCTTTTCCGCGCGCTCTCGCACACGTCGTTCGCGCACGAGCAGAGCGACCACGGCAGACAGATCGATTCAAACGAGCGGCTTGAATTCCTCGGCGATTCCGTCGTCTCGCTGATCGTCACGGATTATCTTTACAAGCAGTATTCGCAGATCTCCGAAGGAGATATGACCGATCTGCGCAAGTTTTCCGTCGATACCGAGGCGCTTTCGGGATACGCGCGGAAGATCGATCTCGGCTCCGCGCTTTTCCTCGGAAAAGGCGAGGAAAATTCCGGCGGACGCGAAAAGAACAAACTCCTTGAAAACACGTTCGAAGCGCTGATCGCCGCCATGTATCTCGACGCGGGGATCGGACGCACGGCGGAGTTCCTGCTTCCCTTCGTCAAGGAGCGCGTGCGCGAATTCTTCACGCTCGACACGATCGATCCGAAGACGGCGCTGCAGCAGATCGTACAGCTCGAGCCGGAAGAACAGCTCGAATACGTACTCGTCGAGGAAAGCGGACCCGCGCACAACAAACTCTTCACGGTCGAAGCGCGTCTCAACTCGAACGTCATCGGCAAAGGGACCGCACACTCGAAGCGGGAGGCGGAAAAACTCGCCGCCGCCGAAGCGCTGCATTATTTCGACAACTGACAAACTCAAACAAGGAGAACGAATATGAGAATCCTCTCCCTTGAACTCCACGGGTTCAAATCCTTCCCCGATCGGACGAAGATCAATTTTGATTCCGGCGTCACCGTCATCGTCGGACCGAACGGATCCGGAAAATCCAATATTTCCGACGCGATCCGCTGGGTCCTCGGCGAACTTTCTTCCAAGACGCTGCGCGGAACCAAAATGGAGGACGTCATTTTCGGCGGTACGGACAACAGAAGTCCCATGGGTTTCGCCGAAGTTTCGATCACCTTCGAGAACAGCGGCGAAAACGCCGTCAAATCCGAATACGACGTCATCACCGTCACCCGCCGCTACTACCGCAGCGGGGACAGCGAATATTTAATCAACAACAAGACCGTCCGTCTGCGCGACATCACCGACCTCTTCATGAATACGGGCGTCGGCAAGACCGGCTATTCGATCGTCGGTCAGGGACGCGTCTCCGAGATCATCTCGCTCAAGAGCGAGGACCGCAGAACGATCTTCGAGGAAGCGGCGGGCATCTCGAAATACCGCCTGAAAAAGCAGGAATCCGAAAGACGTCTCGAAGAGACGGATCTCAACTTGACGCGCGTCACGGACATTCTGCGCGAGCAGGAAGTGCGTCTGCCGACCCT
>JAZLHQ010000149.1:0-5452 GCA_045616925.1 Eubacteriales bacterium
GCCCAGCAGATTCTGGCCGCGAAGCAGCATCTGCAGCTTGGTGTTGGGCAGATTCCTGCGCAGGCCGCGCAGTCTCTCCCAGGGGTCCTCGTTCAGATAACGCAGGCAGGAGTCGAAGGTCGCGCCGCCCCACGCTTCGAGGGAGTAGTAGCCAACCTCGTCCATCGCTTTCAGAATGGGGAGCATTTCGTCCGTCGTCATTCTCGTGGCGATCAGAGACTGATGGGAATCGCGCAAAACGGTTTCGCAGATTTTAACTTGAGCCATATCAATATACCTTTTTTAACCTTTCTGTCGGATTTGCCGTCATTTGAACATGGCGAGCAGGACACCCGCCGCGACGGCGGAGCCGATAACGCCCGCGACGTTCGGTCCCATCGCGTGCATCAGAAGAAAATTCGAGGGATCCTCTTTCTGACCAACCTTCTGCGAAACGCGCGCCGCCATCGGAACGGCGGAGACGCCGGCGGAACCGATCAGCGGGTTGATCTTGCCGTGCGTCAGAACGCACATCAGCTTCGCGGTCAGAAGACCGCCGCAGGTCGAGATCGAGAAGGCAACGAGTCCGAGACCGATGATGAGCAGCGTCTTTTTCGACAGGAAGTTCTCCGCGGACGCGGTCGCGCCGACGGTCGTTCCCAGAAAGACGGTGACGATGTTCATCAGTTCGTTCTGAACGGTTTTGGAGAGACGCTCCGTCACGCCGCAGACGTTCAGAAGGTTTCCGAACATGAGGCAGCCGACGAGCGGCACGGCGTCCGGGACCGCAAGGAAGACGATCAGCGTCACGATGACGGGAAAGATGATCTTTTCAAGCTTCGAAACGGGGCGCAGGGTCTCCATGCGGATCTTTCTTTCCTTTTCGGTGGTCAGAAGACGCATGAAGGGCGGCTGGATCATCGGGATCAGCGCCATGTAGGAATAAGCGGCGATCGCGATCGCGCCGAGAAGTCCCGGAGCGAGCGTCTTGGTGACGAGGATCGCGGTCGGGCCGTCCGCACCGCCGATGATACCGATCGAGGAAGCCTCCGCGATCGTAAACGCGCCCGACAAAAGCGCGCCGAAGAAGGCGACGAAGACGCCGAGCTGTGCGCCCGCGCCGATCAGAAGGGATTTCGGGTTGGAGATCAGCGGCGCAAAGTCCGTCATCGCGCCGATGCCGATGAAGATCAGACACGGGTAGATGCCGAGCTTGACGCCGAGATAGAGCAGGTCAAGGAGCCCGCCCTCGTGCAGAACCTGCCCGAAATTGACGGAGTCTCCGATGAACATCTCGAGGTGGAACATATTCGCGCCGGGGAGGTTCGTCAGGATCATACCGAAGGCGATCGGCAGAAGGAGCAGCGGCTCAAAGCCTTTTTTGATGGCAAGGTAGAGCAGAACGGCGGCGATCACGTACATCACGATCATCTTCCACGTGGTGCCGATCTCGCTGGCGATTCTATAAATGCCCGTACTCTGCCAGAAACTGTATAAACTTTCCAGCATTGGTCAAATTCCTTTCCTTTTGGACGGAATCAGTTGAGGGTCGCGATGACGTCGTCGGTCGCAACGCTCGTGCCCTTCGTGACGTTGACGGAAGCGATCACGCCGTCAGCGGGCGCGAAGATCTCGTTTTCCATCTTCATCGCTTCGAGAATGCAGATCAGATCGCCCTTCTTGACGTTCTGACCGACGCTTGCCGCGACCTTGACGATCGTGCCGGGCATCGGCGCCTTGACGGCGACCTTGCCGGCAGCGCCCTTTGCGGCGGGTGCGGCCTTCGGAGCTGCGGGAGCGGCTTTGGGAGCCGCGGCGGGTGCGCTTTCGCCGGTCACTTCTTCGATCTCAACTTCATAGGAAACGCCGTTTACGGCAACGTTAAACTTTCTCATAATTCAATTCTCCTTATCGTTATCGTGATGGATTTTTCAGCGGTTCCAGTGAGCGGATCCGTTCTGACGCTTGAAGGAAACGATCCTGAAAGCGGGGGATTTGGCGGCGTTTGCGGCTGCTTCTTCGGAAAGCAGGACGTTGATCGCTGCCGTGATCGCTGCGACGACGGCTGCGTCGTCACTGTTTTCGGGAATGACTTCGGGGACTTCGGGCACGGTCTCGGCGGGTTTCTTCTTACTTGCCTTTTTATCTTTGGCGGAGAAACCCTTGCCGAGGACTTCGAGGGTCAGCCAAAGAATGATGAGCACGCCGAAGACGATCGCCATGCCGAGCAGAACGGTCTGCCAGCCGACGGTCAGACGGTCGGAAAAACCGAGGTCTTCGCTCTTCGACAGCGCTTTGTCCTTGACGACGTCCGAAAGTCCGATCAGATATTTATTGAACATAGCGTTTTACCTTTCTCAGAAGGGCAGCTTCGCGTGCTTCTTGAGCACTTCGCCGTCCGCAGGACGCCAGAAGGTCCTGAGAGCGGCGCCGATGCGCACGTAAAGCTCGGTGACGGGAATGACGAGCGAGACGTCGCCGATCTCGGCGGCGACCTTCGCGTCCGCATTTTCGGCGATCCATTTTTCGGTCAGAGCTTTTCTCGTTGCGGCGGCGTCCCGGCTCTCGGCGATCTCTTTGCCGAAGAGGAACTGGACGGCGGTATCGGGCGCCATCGCGCCGACCTTCGCGTTATCAAGCGCGAGGACGAGATCCGCGCCGAGGGAGGCGGAGCCGAGCAGGGTATAGGCGGCGCCGTACGCGTTACCGCAAAGAACGGTGATCTTTGCACACTTCGCGTCGGAATAAGCCAGCGCGAGCTTCGCGAGATCGGAAGCGAGCGGGGCCTTTTCGCCGTCGGGATCCGCGGACACGCCCGTGCTGTCGACGAACGTGACGACGGGAATGCCGAAGGCGTCCGCGAACGAAACGAACTCGGCGATCTTACGGGCGTCGAAGGCGGTCAGCTTGCCGCCGTTCGTGCCGACTGCCGCGCAGACGGCGGTCCCGACGGACAGGATGCCCGTGAAGGAATTTTCGCCGCAGTCTTTCTTGAACTCGACGATCGAATCCTCGTCGGCGACCTTCGCGATCAGCTCCTTCACGGAAAGATCCGCGTCCGATTCGTCGAGCAGACGGACGTCGTCGACCTCGCCGAAGACGAATCCCGCGCCGACGCAGTTGTTCTGCGGGAGCATCGAAACGAGTTTCTTGACTTTTTCGCACGCAGAGTCAAAATCGGGCGCGACGATGTCAACGGTGCCGTTCTTGGCGGCGGCGGATACGCTGCCGGCGTCCTTGAGACCTTTCGCCTTCAGAACGCTTGCGGGAGATACGGAGAAGGAGGACTTTTCGGTCGCGATCACGACGTCGGTCATCGCCGCCGCCGCGGCGAAGAGTCCCGAGCAGCTGCCGTCGACGACGGTCAGCTGCGGGATCACGCCCGAAGCCTCACTGATTTTTTTGAGAATTTTGCCGTAGGCGGATGCCGCCGCGACGCCCTCTTCGATTCTTGCGCCTGCTCCCGAGAGCAGTGCGACGACCGGCGCTCCTGCGCGGATCGCCTTGTCGTAGAGCTTTGCGATCTTGTCGGCGCCGACGGTGTCGAGCGCGCCTTTGTCAAGATCCGCGTCCTGTGCCCATACGAAGACGGGGGACTCGCTGACGGAGCCGCAGCCGGTGACGACGGCTGAGAGTTTGCCGTCTTTTACGCGATAAGCGTCGAATTCGGCAAAGGATCCTTCATCGAGCAGGGCTGCCAATTTGTCGAAGATCATTTGGTCGCGCTTCGGCAAATTACTTGCTGAGATGTCCATGTATAATGCTCCTCTCCGGCGGCTTCTTCTGCCGCCAAACGTTTATTGATGACGTGTTTTTCGGGATGGGAAAGCCGGTTTTCGACCCTCCTTTTCGGAAGAGTCTACCATATTTCCCCATTGTATCACTATTATATACGATTTCCGGACGAAAATCAAGGGTTTTGCGCGTATTTTCTCATTTTTTACGCCGAAAATTTTTCGTTATTTTTTGTACAAATTGTAAAATAGGCGAAAAATCGGCGCGCCCACTTGACAAAAGCGAGATCGTGTATTATAATGACTTATAAACTACCTATAAATGTAGTTTTACGATCTTTGAAATAAATACAATAAACACTCAAGGAGGTGTAACATGAAAGAGATTATCTATGCCGTGATCGCCGCCGTCGCGGGGCTTGTCATCGGCGCGCTGGTCGGATTTCTTCTGCGCAAGAAAATCGCGGAAGCAAAAATCGGATCTGCCGAAGCCGAAGCAAAGCGCATCGTCGACGAAGGCGTGAAAACGGCTGAAACCAAAAAGAAAGAAGCCCTTTTGGAAGCCAAAGAAGAGATCGTCAAGGCGAACAAGGAACTCGAAAGAGAAACGAGAGAACGCCGCAGTGAGCTTTCCAAGCTCGAGCGCCGCTGCGTTTCCCGCGAGGAAGCACTTGACCGTAAGCTCGAAACGCTTGAGAAAAAAGAAGAGACCCTCGACAAGAAAGTCAAGGAGCTTGATGAAAAATCCCTCAAGGTCGAAGAACTGAAGGCAAAGGAACTTGAAAAGCTCGAACAGATCTCCGGATATACGGCAGAGACCGCGAAGGCCGAGATCGTTTCCATCATCGAAGAGGAAGCGAGATACGACGCCGCGCACAAGCTCGTCGAGATCGAAGAACAGCTGAAGGAAGACGCCGAAGAAAAGGCAAAAAACATCATTACGCTTGCAATTTCCCGCTGCGCGTCCGACGTCGTGTCGGAAGCGACCGTGTCCGTCGTGAGCCTGCCGAACGACGATATGAAGGGCAGAATCATCGGACGCGAGGGAAGAAACATCCGCACGGTCGAGACCCTCACGGGCGTCGAGCTGATCATCGACGATACCCCCGAGGCGATCACCGTTTCCTGCTTCGACCCCGTCAGAAGAGAAGTCGCGCGCCTGGCGCTTGAAAAGCTCATCGCCGACGGCCGTATCCATCCGGCGAGAATCGAGGAAATGGTCGAAAAGGCAAAGAAGGAAGTCGATCTTTCCATCAAGCAGGCAGGCGACAAGGCGGTGTTCGAGACCGGTATCCACGGTCTTCCCACCGAACTCGTCAAGATCCTCGGACGTCTCAAATACCGTACGAGCTACGGTCAGAACGTCCTCAACCACTCCATTGAAGTGTCTTTGCTTTCCGGTATGATCGCGGACGAGCTGGGCGTCGATTCGACCCTTGCCAAGCGTGCGGGACTTCTGCACGACATCGGTAAGGCGATGACGCACGAAACCGAAGGCTCGCACGTGCAGATCGGTGTGGACATCGTCAAGAAGTTCAAAGAAGGCAAGGACGTCATCCACGCGATCGAGGCGCACCACGGAGACGTGGAGCCGAAGACGCTGGTCGCGCTGATCGTTCAGGCGGCGGACGCCATTTCCGCTGCAAGACCCGGCGCACGCCGTGAAAATCTCGAAAACTATATCAAGCGCCTGCAGAAGCTCGAGGAGATCGCCGACAGCTTCCCCGGCATCGAAAAAT
>JAZLHQ010000150.1:0-2954 GCA_045616925.1 Eubacteriales bacterium
AATGCGTTGATGAATCCGACGCCCGAAAAGATTTTATAGTCGCCGACTTTATCGCCGTTGTCGATCGGACGGTCGACCCCCATCAGTTTATTCGGTACGGGGTTCAGAAGCAGGATCTTCGGGCAGTCCGCTTCGTAGCCGAAGCGCTGCACGCGGTTGTATTCGATCAGATTCACTTTGAAAAAGCGAACCTTGTGGAATCTTTTGCAGGTGCCGTCCGGCATGATGGTAAGCGGCGTCAGACGTTTGATCGTCGTGATGATCTTGCAGCTGTATTTCTTATCACCTTTCGAAATGCGGAAATTCTCGCCCTTCGTCATGTGAAAGATCGAGAGGTAGCCTTCTTTGATCGGCGTGATCTCCCAGCCGTTCTGCTTTGCGAACTTTCTGATCCCGGAAAGCATCTTGCGGCGCTTCGAAAACGCGCCGAAGACGGGGATCAGCAGGATCAGCAGGATGAGGGCAACGACCACCCAGAATCCCGGCTTTGCGATGATCTCGGTGAGCTTTACGAGAAAAGCGGATTCCATGACAAATACCGTATTCATCATTCGTTTGCCTCCTGCGCTTTCGTCAGACGCGCGTAAGTCTTCATCAGTTTTTTCGTTCCGACGGAGTCGAACATGATCTCGTAGAGCGTGTCCGCGCTCATCGGTCGGACGGACAAAACCGTTCCGTCGCCGAACGTCGCGTGATGCACGCGGTCGCCGACCCGGAAGTCCGTTTTCGGCGCTTCGTCGATCGTTCTCACGTGCGGGATCGTATTCTCGCGGAACATAGACGCGCCCGTCTGGCGGTGATATTCCGCGTTATAGGCGTTCATTTTCGGCTTCTCGGGCTTTTCTTCGATAAGAACCTCCGGCGGCAGTTCTTTTAAAAATTGCGACGGCGGATTGTACTGCGTCCTGCCGAAGATGAGACGTTCGCGCGCAAGCGTCATGAAGAGGCGGTCTTTGGCGCGCGTGATCGCGACGTAGGCAAGTCTGCGCTCTTCTTCGATCTCCTCGACACTCGACTGCGCCATCATCGACGGGAAAATGCCGTTCTCCATCGCCGGCAGGAAGACGATCGGGAATTCGAGTCCCTTCGCGCTGTGGATCGTCATCAGAACGACTGCGGGCTCGGACGGATCGTAGTTGTCGATATCCGCGACGAGAGAAATTTCTTCGAGGAAGCCGGCAAGCGTCGGATCTTCCGCGGAATTTTCAAATTCCACGGCGTTCGAAACGAGTTCTTCGATGTTTTCAAGGCGATCCTTTTCGGTGATCCCCGCCTTTTCGAGCATTTCGGCGTAACCGGTCATCGAGATCGTCTTACGGAAAAGTTCGGAAAGCGGATCCGTTTCGACGCACGCGCGCAGACGGTTGATGAGATCAGCAAACGCAAGAAGTCTCTGCGCTCCCGCAGACAGTACGGAATAATCGGACGCGTGCGAAATGACTTCGAACATGGATTTGTTCTCAAACGCCGCGATCTCCGAAACGGCGTCGAGCGTTGCCGTTCCGATCTTTCTCTTCGGCTCGTTGATGATGCGTTTGAGGCGCAGATCGTCGCTTGGGTTGTGGATCAGCCACATATACGCCATAACGTCCTTGATCTCCTTGCGCTCGTAGAAACGGGTGCCGCCGAGAACGCGGTACGGGATGCCGGATTTGACGAGCACGCGCTCGAGAATGTTCGACTGCGCGTTCATTCTGTAAAGGATCGCAAAATCGGAGAACGCTCTTCCCTCTTTTTCCTTGAGCGAAAGGATCTCGCGGGCTATGTAGTCGGCTTCGGCGTTCTGATTGTCAAGATGTTTCAGAACGATCTTGTCGCCGCCCGTTCTGTCCGTTCTGAGCGTTTTGCCTTTTCTGCCGACGTTATGGGAAATGACGGCGTTCGCGGCGTCGAGGATCGGGCGGGTCGAGCGGTAGTTCGTCTCGAGGCGGATCACTTTCGCGTCGGGATACGTGTCGTCAAAATGCAGGATGTTTTCGATCGTCGCGCCGCGGAAGCGGTAGATCGACTGGTCGTCGTCACCGACGACCATCAGATTGCGGTATCCGTCCGCCAGAAGCTTCGTCAGAACGAACTGCGCGTGGTTGGTATCCTGATACTCGTCGACAGACACGTATTTCCAGCGCTTCTGATAGAACGCGAGTACGTCGGGACATTTCTCAAGAAGTTCGACCGTTTTGACGATGATGTTGTCAAAGTCGACGGCATTCGCCGCCGTGAGCTGCTTTTCGTATTCGGAATAGATCTTGGCGATACATCTCTTCTGAAAATCCTCGACGGCGAGGCGTGAGAATTCAGCGGGCGTCACGAGCGAATCTTTGGCGCGGCTGATGACGTTCATCGCCGCTTTCGGACTCACGATCTTATCGTCGATGCGCAGATCCTTGATGATATTCGAGATCACGCGCTTGGAATCGTCCTGGTCGTAGATCGTGAAATTGCTGTTGATCCCTATTTTTTCGCCGAATCTGCGCAAGATCCGCACGCAGACGGAGTGAAAAGTTCCCGACATGATCTCGGAGGCGGCGTCCCCGATCTCTTTCTCAAGGCGTTCCTTCATTTCGCCCGCCGCTTTGTTCGTAAAAGTGATCGAAAGCACCGACCACGGCGGCGTCGGGCGGTATGCGTACTGCCCGAGCAGGTCGAGCTGCAAATCGCGGTCGAGCGAAAACGCGTTTTCCATGCGCAGAACCTCCGCGTCGGTCAGTTCGTTTCCGTCGCTGTCGTGATGATAAAGATCGCCGAAGCGGATCAGAAACGCGATCCTGCGCACGAGGACCGTCGTTTTGCCGGAACCCGCGCCCGCTAAAACGAGCAGCGGACCGTCCACCGAAAATCCCGCCTCTCTTTGTTCGGCATTGAGATTTCCGTATATATGATCAAGCAGCGCGCGCTTCGCTTGATCGAAACGCACAGCACGCTCTGATGGTGTCATAGAATCATTTCCTTTCCTT
>JAZLHQ010000151.1:0-15900 GCA_045616925.1 Eubacteriales bacterium
TAAGCTCAAATATAACGAAAAAGCAGCCGATCGGCTGCTTTTTCGTTATATTTGAGCTTATTTCTTCATTTTGACGGCGCGCTTCGCGGTCTCGGCGATGTTCTTCGCGGTCAGACCGTACATTTCAAGCAGCGGCGGGACCTTTCCGCTTCTGCCGAAACTGTCCTCGACGCCGACTCTGAGAACGGGTACGGGGCAAATGCCCGAGAGCGCTTCGCAGACGGCGGAACCGAATCCGCCGATCACGTTGTGCTCTTCGGCGGTCACGACGCAGCCGGTCTTGCCGGCACTCGCCGCCAGAAGTTCTTTGTCGATCGGCTTGATCGTCGCGACGTTGACGACCTCCGCCGAAATGCCCTCGGCGAGAAGGAGTTCGCGCGCGGCGAGCGCCTGCTCGACCATAATGCCGGTCGCGGCGATCGTAACGTCCGCGCCGTCAACGAGCTTGACGCCCTTGCCGATCTCGAACTTGTAGTCGTCGCCGAAGATCACGGGGACGGCCGCGCGTCCGAAACGCATATAGACGGGACCCTGATATTTCGCCGCCGCCATAACGGCTGCGCGCGCCTCAGTGGCGTCCGCGGGGTTCAGAACGATCATTCCGGGGATCGTGCGCATGATGGCGAGATCCTCGAGGCACTGATGCGTCGCGCCGTCTTCACCGACGGTGATGCCGGCGTGCGTTGCGCCGATCTTGACGTTCAGATGCGGATAACCGACGGCGTTGCGGACCTGCTCGAAGGCGCGGCCTGCGGCGAACATCGCGAAGGAGCTTGCGAACGGGATCTTGCCGGCGGTGGAAAGACCGGCGGCGACGCTGATCATATTCTGCTCGGCGATGCCGCAGTCGATGAAGCGGTCGGGATACGCCGCTTTGAAATAACAGGTTTTGGTCGCTTCGGCGAGGTCCGCGTCGAGAACGACGACGTTTTCGTTGACGGCACCGAGTTCTACGAGCGCTTTTCCGTACGCTTCACGGGTAGCAATCTTATCAGCCATTTTATTTGCCCTCCTCAAGTGCTTTCAGCGTGGCGTTGAGCTCGTCCATACCGATTTTGTAAAGGTCTTCTTTGGGCGCGGAGCCGTGCCACTTGACCTGATTTTCCATGTACGAAACGCCCTTGCCCTTGACGCTCTTTGAGACGATGCAGGTCGGACGGTCGGATTTCTTCGCGTTTTCGACCGCTTTTTCGATCTCACCGAAATCGTGCGCGTCGATCGTGAGAACGTTCCAGCCGAACGCCTTGAACTTTTCGTCGAGCGGGGAAGAATCCATGACGTCCTTGGTCGCGCCGTCGATCTGCAGACCGTTGAGGTCGATGAACGCGGTCAGATTCGAGAGCTTGTAATGGGACGCGAACATCGCGGCTTCCCAGACCTGTCCCTCGCCGCATTCGCCGTCACCGAGGATGGCGTAAACGCGGAATTTGGGCTGATCGGAGCCGAGTTTTGCGCCGAGCGCCATGCCGCACGCGGCGGAAATGCCCTGACCGAGCGAGCCCGTCGACATATCGACGCCGGGGATGTGCTTCATATCGGGGTGACCCTGCAGGATCGAGTCGATCTGGCGCAGGTTGTTGAGTTCTTCCTTCGGGAAATAGCCTTTTTCGGCGAGCGCCGCGTAGAGGGCAGGCGCCGCGTGACCCTTCGACAGAACGAGGCGGTCGCGGTTTTCGGCTTTCGGATTTTCGGGGTCAACGTTCATCTCTTTGAAGAAGAGATAGGAAAGAATGTCGGCGATGGAAAGCGATCCGCCGGGATGTCCGCTCTGCGCGCAATATACGCCGGTCAGAGCGCCCATACGGATCTTCGTCGCTCGGATTTTCAGTTCGTTTTCAGAAGCAAAGTCCATAAGTGATCCTCTCTTTTTTTGATACTCTATTATACCGCAAGTTGACGGAACTGTCAATCGGTTTTCACTTCTTTTTCGGCGGCTTTGGCGGATTTTTTCGCGGCGCGCAGCTCCTTGAAGAATCGGGACAGGATCTCCGAGCATTCTTCTTCGAGGATCCCGCCCTCGTACTGCACTTCGTACTGCGGGGCGAGCGCGTTCAGATTCATAACGGTGCCGCAGGCACCGAAATTCACATCCTTCGCGCCGAAGACGACGCGCTCGACGCGCGCGTTGATGGAGGCGCCGGCGCACATCGGGCAGGGCTCGAGGGTGACGTACAGGGTGCAGCCGGGGAGCCGCCAGCCGCCGAGCTTTTCGCACGCTTTTTCGATCGCCGTGATCTCCGCGTGGCGGATCGCGTTCTTCGACGTGTTCCGCAGATTGTGCGCGCGGGAGACGACTTCGCCGGTCGAATTTTTTACAATCACGGCGCCGACGGGCACTTCGCCGAGGCTTTCGGCGATCGCCGCTTCTTCGAGCGCAAAACGCATATATTTTTCGTCGTCACAAACGTTCATTTTCCACGTGCCCTCCGTGTTTTCATACTTCCATTGTAGCACAAAGCGCCGGAAAAGTCAACGGTGGGAAAGAAATGTGAAGAAAAGATGAAATTTGTCGGAAAACCGCGGAAATCTCAAGTTTGACTTGACGAAACAGCAAAAATGTGCTATAATACGTTGAAATACTATCCGAAAAGCGGAGAAAACTGCAAATTATGAACAGCAAAAGCAACACTTTTAAGAAAAATACGGCAAAAATCCGCGCACTGCGCGCTCTTGCCGTCGTAACGCTTATCTTATCCCTCGTCCTGTCGGGCTCCGTGTACGCCGCGGGGACGGACAAGAAGGAGGATGAGCCGGGGATCGAGATCCCGAGCGAGAACAACGCGCTCGACGATCTGCCCGGCGCGCCGCTCGCGGAGATCCTCGAGGAAACGACGCGCGGCGAGAGCGTCTATATCGCGTTCTCGACGATCCGCAAGCCGAGCGAAGAGGTCCCCTACCGCGTCGAACGCATCGAGCAGGAGGGCAAGGACGGCGTCAACACGATGTTCTTCAAGGACTATATCTGCGGCGGCGTGCTCGTCTATTCCCAGCTCCTCGAAAGCGTGACGATCGACCCGATCGATCAGATCGTACTTTACGGCACCGAGCCGACGACGCCTTACGGTGAATTCACCGTGCCGGTCAGCGGCGGCACGCTCACCTCCCGTTACGGTCCGCGCAGCGCGGACATCGGCGCGAGCAGCTTTCACCACGGCATCGACATCGGCGTCGACTACGGAACGCCCGTCATGGCCGCCGACGGCGGCGAGGTCATTTCCGTCAGCTACGAAAGCGGCTACGGCAACTACATAAAGATCCGTCACAAGGACGGTCTTGACACGCTCTACGCGCACCTGTCGTCGACGTCCGTCAAGGTCGGACAGCGCGTCGCGCGCGGAGACGTGATCGGCAAAGCCGGCAGGACCGGCAACGCGAGCGGCGACTGCGTACACTTCGAGGTATGGGTCAACGGCGACCGCGTCAATCCGCTCAAGGGCTATCTGACCGAAGATCAGATCAAATCGCAGAAATAACGGAGATCCGAAAATCCCGAAAGGAGGGAAAAGGTATGAATTCAAGAATGCTCGTAGTCGGCGCCTCTTACGTCGAAAACGTCATCCGCACCGACGGTCTTCCGACGGACGGCGCTTTTTCCCTCGGCACACAGCCCGAGAAGCGTCCTGCGGGGCGCGGCGGCACGGCGGCGGTCATCACGTCGCGCCTGACGGGCGACGACGTCATCCTCTGCAGCGCGCTCGGAAACGACCAGAACGGCAGGGATCTCATCACCTTTTATCACGACAATTACATCAACACGACTTACGTTTCCTTCCCGGAGAAGCAGCCGACGGGCGTCTGCACGACGCTGATCGAAAACGATCACGCGACGGTCAAAAGAGTCCTTTTCAAAGGCGCTTCTGACAGGTACAGCGATACGAAGGTCAGCTCCGCGCTCCTGTGCGCGCCGGACGGCGTCTTTCTGACGACGGAGGTCTCCGATCTTCTGGGAGCGCACGTCATCGCGTCCGCGAACGCGCAGGGGATCCCCGTTTTTCTCGATATGGCGGGGCTCAGACGCGGCAGCGAGATCGGAACGATGGGCGATATCGAGCTTCTGATCCTCTCGGAGGACGAAGCGACGCAGCTCTCGGGCGTTCGCCCGTCGAGCGTCGAGAACGCACTCAGATGCTGCATTTCGCTCAGAAACCGCTACAAGGCGCACCTCTTCGTTCTGCGTCTCGGCAGACGCGGGTGCTTCGTTTACAACGGAAAATATCACTATCTTTTCCTGCCTTGCTCGCTTGAGAGCGGCAATATCACGGGATTCGTCGACTTCGAGGCCGGCGCGATCGCCGCGGAGTATCTGTCGAGCGGAAGCATCAAGTCGGCGTGCGAGATCGCGCTCGTCGGCACGCGCATGGCAAGAGAATTCGAGCAGATGTCCATCCCGACGCGCGAGCAGATCTCGATCTACTGCGCGCGCAAAGAGATCGCGATCGATTTATGAGAGGAACGGCCGTATGAATGAACGCGTAAAAACGGGCACTTATCTGTCCGACGACGAAAAGACCGATATTTATTACACGGTCTGGATGCCCGCAGGCACGCCGAAGGGAATCGTGCAGATCGTGCACGGTATGTGCGAATACGTGGAAAGATACGCCGATTTCGCCGCGTATCTCACCGAACGCGGCTATATCGTCTGCGGAAACGACCATTTGGGGCACGGCAGAACGGCGGTCCTTAAAAAAGATCTCGGTTATTTCGCCGATAAGGACGGCGACGTGCGCGTCGTCAACGACGTTCTGAAGCTCACGAAGATCATGCGCGAGAAGTACCGTTTTCTGCCCTATATCCTTTTCGGACACAGCTTCGGAAGTTTTATCGCGCGTGCGCTCGTCGCTACGCATCCCGACGCCGTGGACGCCGCCGTTTTCAGCGGCACTTCCGGCAGCAAGCCTCCGTTCGCGCTCGGCAAATTCATGGCGAACACGGTCTCGATCTTCAGAGGCAAGCGTCACCGCAGCAAGCTTTTGTTCAAGGCGGCGTTCGGATCATACAACGACCATTTCAAGGACGATCCCAACCCGACGGGCTACGAATGGGTGACGAACGACCGCGAAAGACTGATGGCTTACGCAAGCGATCCTTACTGCACCTTCCGCTTTACGGCGAAGGCTTATGCCGATATGTTCACGGTCCTCCAGTTCATCAGCACGGACAGATGGTACGAAATTTACCCGAAATCGATGCCTACGCTTCTTCTTTCGGGCGCCGACGACCCCGTCGGGCAGTACGGCGAAGGGGTCAAGGAGGTCTATTCGCGCCTCAAGGATCAGTCGCTTTCGTCTTTGGACGCGCTTATGTACAAGGGCGAGCGTCACGAAGTTCTGAACGGCGTCAACCGTCAGGTCGCTTACGCCGACGTCCTCAAATGGATGAACGAAACGTGCGACGGGATCGTTTCCGCGCGCGTACAGAACCTGCAAGGGAATAACTGGTAATTATATGGAAAGAATTCTCGGAATCGACTACGGCGACAAGCGCACAGGGCTTGCCGTCAGCGATCTTCTCGGCTTTATGGCGAACGGGATCGGGACGGTCACGGCGAACGGTGACCGCGCTCTGATCGAAGAGATCAAAAAGGCGATCGCAGCGAACGGCGTTACGAAGCTCGTCCTCGGAAATCCGATCAATATGGACGGATCCGCGGGCTTTCGGAGCCAGAAGGCGCAGGCGTTCGCGGAAAAGCTGCGCGAAAATACGGGTCTTGAAGTGATCCTCGTCGACGAGCGCTGCTCTACGATGGAGGCGCACAAAATCCTCAACGAAACGGACACGCGCGGCAAAAAGCGCAAGGATCGCGTCGACACCTTGTCCGCGCAGATCATTCTGCAGGATTATCTCGACAGGAACAGGAAATAATTATGAAAAAAAGACTGTATTACAACGAGATTGAGATACCGTGGATTGTTCGTTACATTTCAGAATCCAGAAATATTAACGTGCAATATGAAGCGGATCAAACGCCGGACGAGTTTCCTCAATATCTCAACGATATGTTTAAGGCATTAAAAAAAGGAGAGTTTGACGATATTATTGTCAATCTTTCTCGGCACATTGGCTGTTATACGTCAAAATGTGTCGAGAGCAGCAAAGATCCTGAAACAGGTTATGTTTTTCGGATCTATACGCGTGAACCGATCGTCGGTGAAGTTTCGCTGAAGGATTATTCAAATGGCGGCGGAAGCGCGAGAGATAAAAGAATGTATAAAGAAGATATCGAATATTGGATTAGCAAGAGCCGCTCTGATGTTTGATTATAAAAATAGAACGCACTTTACGGTGCGTTCTATTTTTATATAGGAGGTCCGGTGCGCTCATACGCAATCGTCCTTCGTCAGCTTTGTGCGCAGAGGCGGCGGATGTACGCCTCTTGCTCCTTGAAAGACAGATTGGTCCAAAGTACGTTCCATCCGCAGACGCGCACCTGCAGATTGCGGTATTTTTCGGGGTGTATCTGTGCATCCCGCAGGGTCTCTTCTCTGAAAACGTTGAATTGCAAAGAGATACCGCCGCCCAAAAGATAGGTGTCGAGCAGATTTTTCATGGCGGAAAGTCCGTCGTCGCCTTCGACTGCGGATGCGTGGAGCATAACGTCAAGACAGAAGGATTCCGTATATTCCGTCGGGTGCAGCTTCAGAGAGGAAAGGATCAGCGCGGTCACGCCCTCGGTGTCCGATCCGACGGCGGCAGTTGCGTTTTTGCTCATTTCGTCGCCTGCTTTCCGTCCGTCGGGCGTTGCGAGCGTTTTTTCGCCCTCCCATACGAACTGCATCGCGGGATGATTGGTCGTTTTGAAGACGCCTCCGCGCGAATTCGGACGGTTTTTTACTTTTTTAAGGAAATATTCGGAAAGCTCAACTGCGAAGGCGTCCGCAGTTTCGTCGCCGCGTCCGTACTTGTGGCGACAGTTCTGCGCGTTCATACGAAGGAGTTCAAAACCTTCCCAATCGGCGTCGAGCGCGCGTTTAAGCTCCGGGAGCGTTGAGCGTTTCTTTTCAAAAACGAGTTCGTAAACCGCCATCACGGCGTCGACGGCGGATGCGAATCCGCAGAATAATTGCGTGGAATTGCAGTATTTCGCGCCGTCCTGATAGGCGTCCCTGCCGCGCTCGAGGGAAGAGAGGATCGTGGCGGAATAGAGCGATGACGGGGCGACGAAAGAGAGATCTTTTTCGTAAGCGCAGGTGATACGGTACGTTTCTTCAAGAACGTAATCGAGCTGAGAGAAAAAGGCGCGGCGGAAATCTTCAAAGCAGGTCATTTCGCCGACGTTTTGGGTACGGACGCCGACCTGTCTGCCGATGCGCCGGTCGTATCCCTCGGAAAAGACGTATTCGACGCATTTCAGAGCGTTGACGTAAAAATTGCAGGGAGACGCCTCGTTTCCGCGCACGCCCGTTTCGTAGCATCCGCGGATGTCGTAATCGTATGCTTCTTCATAGGGAACGCCGTATTCCATGATGGACCGGATCTGATTCGGTTCGCAGCAGAAGACGTAACTGCCGACGGAGCGTCTCAGATCGGAAAGAATTTTGTTGAGAAAATCCTTCGGGACGTTCGTGTTGTATTTGATTTGGATCTTCGGGTTGTAGATTTCCATCCCGGAATAGACGTCGATGATGTCGTAACTCAGTTGATTGATCCGCGTCGAGCCGTCAAGATTGCTTCCGCCGAGATAGAACGGCTGCCCCCAGTAATTGCCGATTGCCTGCCATTGAAAGAAGAAATAACGAAGCAGTTCCTTCGTTTCTTCGCGGGTGAATTTTCCGGATTCAAGATCCGCGAAATAGAAGGGCGAGAGGGAATGATCGAGTCCGTTTCCGAGCGAACGCACCTGATAGCAGTCGACCGATTCGGAGATCATAAAATAGAGATAGATCAGCATCAGCGCGTCGAAAAACGATCGCGGAGCGCCCGTCGAAAGATTTCGGAGCGCTTCTGCCGTCAGTGCGGCTTTTTCGTGCGAACGCGTCAGACTGTAGCGATAAAGCCGCCCGATAAAGTCGATAATTGCGGCGTATTCGGCATCAATGCCGTCGAAAAACGCTTTCTGATCGTCGGTAAGCGGGGATTTTTCGCTCAGTTTTTCCCGATAATCCCGCGCTCTTTGGCGGATCCCCACGAAACCGAGCGATAATAGCGCCTGCCAGTCCGGCACGACGTGGTCGTAATCGGGCCAGCCGTTTGCAAGCATCGACTTGCGGAAAAGATCCATTTTATCGACGTACTCCGCGGGAAGTTTCGAAAAGGATTCTTTTTTCCACCGCTCAACGGTTTCAGACGAGATCTCGCGGTTCCACGTATAGATCAGCGGGAAATAATCCCATTCCGGCAGGGCGATCATCGTATTTTCGAGAACCGTTCTGATCGCGTCTGCTTTGCAGAGCTCGTGCGACTTGCCGGCAAGCGTGTCGGTCTTGACGCTTTCTTTGATCTTTTCAAGGATTTCCGGGATCGGGATTCCCGTTGCGGGATCGCCCTCCCAGCCGTGATAGCGCATACGGTGATAGGGATCGAACGGCTCGCCCTCGATATGGTATTTGTTCCGGATTTTTTGCCGGTCGGTGTCAAAGGTAAAATTCATACGAACCTCCTTTTCGTCTTTCCGTTCATCGTCATTATAGCAATTATAGCACGGTGCTTTCGCACAAAATAGCGGAAAATTGTCACAAAATGTGCATTTTGACGCGGTTGCAAAAAGAATTCCGGGGATTTGCTCTGACGCAGGCTTCCCCGGAGATTCAACGTTTCAACAAATGAGATCGTTTGCCGTCAGATTGCATTTCTTGGCGAGCGAGAGAGCGAAGGCGGAGGGATCCTTACCGGCGGGGATCGCCTCACGAAGCAGAACTCTGCCGAGATCGTCCCGAACGAGGGCAAATCCGTCCTCGACGCGGGCGGAATACTTCCGCACGCTCGACAAAAAGAGAGTCATTTCGCCCGAAAGATCGACCGAACCTGCGTTTGCACCGACGAAGACGCTGTCGCCTTTTCGAACGGCAGCGCCGCCGACCGCGCCGCTGCCTTCAAGGCAAGATACGCAGTAAAACGTGCTGCCGTCGGTTCTGAGCGTCTTGCCGCCGCGAACGTCAAGCCGCTCCGCCGTGAAATAGCGGCTGCAGCCGAGAAGAACGCGGTCACCGAATTCTTTCGGCAGCACGGACGGCTTCCACTTGCCGCGGATCATCACTCTGAGCGCCTTTTCGACGTGCAGAGGACGGGTCTTGCCGTCCTTTCCGCGCCGACCGTAGTCGTAAACGCGGTAGGTCAGATTGCTGTTCTGCTGAAGCTCGCAGATCAGAACGCCCGACAAAATCGCGTGGACCGTTCCGGAGGGGATATAGAAGCAGTCGCCCGCTTTGACGGGGCGGAAATCGAGCAGATCCGTCAGTTTCTCGTCGCGGATCGCGTCTTCGATCTCTTTTTTGCCGACTTTATTCGAAAATCCGAGGTAGATCCCCGCGCCTTCTTTGGCGTCGAGAACGTACCACATCTCCGTTTTGCCGAAGCTTTTTTCGTTATCGAGCGCGAATTTGTCGTCGGGATGCACCTGAATCGAAAGATTTTCCTTTGCGTCGATGAATTTTAACAGCATAGGGAAGCGGTACCCGCCGCGCTCGTCCGAAAAATCGAGCGCGTTCGCGCCGAGTTTTTCGGGCGTAAGATAACTTTCGAGCGTCTGCCCGTTTTCAAGGAGCGTCGGCCCGTCCGCATGGCAGGATAATTCCCACGTTTCGGCAAGGATTTCGCCGTCCGAATTCTTATGATATTCATTTTTCAGCCGATTCCCGCCCCAAAGATAATCTTTGACGGCGGGGATCAGTTTTTTGACGGAATTTTGCATTACGAATAGACCTTGAACGTCAGAATTTCAAATCCCTTGATCGGGGTTCTGAAGGAATTGCCCTCGAAGGCGATCTCTTTGATCGGCTTTTCCTGCAGATCGCAGAGAACGACTTTCTTAAACGGAATGCCGAGCGTAACCGTGACGCTTCCGCGCACGTTCATCGCTTCGAAAAGACGCACGACCGTTGCGTCGTCGTCCTCCGCCTTCTTGACGGTTTCGCAGACGACGTTTTCCTTGTCGAGCGAGATCATCGAATAAGAGAGCGGCAGAACGGACTTTTCGCCCGTCGGCGCGATCAGTTTCATCGGCTGGTTGAGCAGGTACGCCTCTTTGAGCGTATCGGAATCGGCGAGTCTGCCTTCGTGCAGAAGGAGGCTGTACGCCATCGTGAAGACGCCTTCGCCGGAGTGCGGCGCGGGGTCGGACGGCGAGCGATGCAGGGACAAAAGCATATTTCCGTCGTGGATGTCGTGACCGTACTTGCAGTCGTTGATGATCGAAACGCCGTAGCCGCCGTCCGAGAGGTCGGCGTACTTGTGTCCGCAGGTCTCGAATTTCGCTCTGTCCCAGCCCGTGTTGAAGTGGGTCGGGCGCTCGATATTGCCGAACTGGATCTCAAACGTCGCCTTGTCGGCGTTGATATCGACGGGGAAGTACGCTTTGAGCATCTGGTGCTTTTCGTGCCAGTCGAGCTTCACTTCGAAGTCGATCTTCGGAGACGCGTCGTCGAAGAAGATCTTTTCTTCGACCGTCGACGCCTTGCCCCAGTCGTAGAATACGGTCAAAGAGAGGCGCACGCCGTCGTCGGATACTTCGATCGAGCGGGGGTTCGAGAGGGTCTTGAACTCGTCGCGGCAGTAGCTCTGCCATTCCCACGCGTCGTATTTGTCGGGATAGTCGGGATAAACGCGCAGTCCGCACGCTTCGCCCGCTCTGAGGATCTCGCGGTCCGCTTTTTTGTCGTAGATCGAAGTGATATGACCGTCTTTGTCGAGTGTGACGCGCAGACGCGAACTCTCGACCGTCTTTCCGTCGAACGAAACGTTGTTGCCTTTTACGAACTTGTCGGTGACGAGGTAGCCCATCGGCGGAATCTTTTCGGCGGTCTTTGCGGTCTTGCCGCCCAATTTGACGACGCCTTCGGTCTCGAACGACGTTGCGTTCCAGACGATCACGCCGTTTTCCGGGGAGAATTTCTCCGCGAGCTTTTCTTCGATGCCGTTAACGATGCCCTCGGCGGTGCCGAGGATCTTCTTATACGCGATATCGCTGTCGGCGTAGACCTCCGCGATCGAAGAGCCCGGCAGAATATCGTGGAACTGGTGCGTCAGAATGTCCGTCCAGCCCTCGTAAAGCGCGTCTTTCGGGTAGGAAACGCCGAGGTATTTTTCGCCGAAGATCGACATCTCTTCCGCTTTTTCGTAGAGGAATTCGGCGCGGCGGTTGTTTTTCTTATTCGCGTCCTGCGTCGTGTAGGTGCCGCGGTGGTATTCGAGATAGAGCTCTCCCTGCCACTTCGGGACGTTGCCGTTCTTCTCCATATTGTCTGCAAGGCGGTCGAGGAAATGACCCGCCGTGTCGATCCTGAAATTCGGCGATCCGGGGACGCCCTTGGCGCCGCGTCTGCCGAGTTCGAGATACTCGCGCGTCGGACCTCCGCCGCCGTCTCCGTAACCAAAGGTGATGAGCGCTTCGCTCGAAAGATCCTTCTGCTGATAGCGCTTGAAGGTACCGTTCACCTCGGGCGAATTCGTCTTCGCGTTGTAGGTCGTACCGTTTCTGCTCGGTGTGCCCTTGTCGGACTGCGCCGTCAGAAAGTAACTGTTGATCTCGGTACCGTCGATACCCTGCCACTTGAACGTGTCATAGGGCATCATATTGACGTCGTTCCAGCTGATCTTCGACGTGACGAACCAGTCGACGCCGCTCTTTTTGAGGATCTGCGGGAGCGCCGCCGAGTAGCCGAAGACGTCCGGCAGCCAGAGGATCTTGCTCTCGACGCCGAAATTCTTTCGCATATATTTTTTGCCGTAAAGGACCTGACGCACCAAGCTTTCGCCGGAGGGCAGGTTGCAGTCGGGCTCGACCCACATCGCGCCCTCGCACTCCCAGCGCCCCTCTTTGATGCGCTCTTTTACGCGCTCGAACACCTCGGGCGCCTCTTCCTTGAGCGCTTTGTAGAGGTAGACCTGCGAGGACATGAATTTGTATTCGGGGTACTGATCCATCAATGTAAGCACGGTCGTGAAGGAGCGCTGCACCTTCTCGCGCGTCTGCTTGAGCGTCCACCTCCACGCGCAGTCGATGTGCGTGTGACCGATACCCGTGACGGTCGTGTCCTGCGCGTGGCAGTATTTGCCGTAGAACTCGTTCTGCATGAATTCGTGCGCTTCACGGATCGAATCTTTCGCCTCGTCGGAGTCGAAATCGTAGAATTTCAGCAGCGAAACGGCTTTGAAGAGATAATCCGTGATCTTCGCGTACTCATTCGTCTCTTCGCCGAGATATTGGAGCATCTCGAGCGGGTAGTACATATCGTAGTAAAGTCCGTCCGCGTCCGGATCGAAAATGTCAAGAGAAGTATAGAGGTGCAGATGCGAGATGCGCGGTCCCGAATACGCGTAGAGGTAGATCTCAAGCGGCTTTCCGGATTCGAGGAACAATTCGCGGTGGTTGGTGTCAAGACCCTGGCGCATCTTTCCGTTGACGTATGCAAGGAACTGCGGGTTGTCCGCGTCCCAGCCGTTTCTTTCGGTTTCGACCTTTAGAAACGTTCCGGGCAGGACGGGACCCGTTTTGAGATAAAACCACGCGTGACTGTCGATCTCCTCGCCCCAGACGCCGTTCTCAGGGAATACTTGCATCGTATCGGGCGTGGGCAGTGTATTGTCGGTCTTATAATCACAGGGGAGATAGAGGATGTCTCCGATCTCTGCGATCTTCTTCTGTCGGAGCCCCGACACGATCTTGAAATACTGATTGATCTTGCGTATTTTTTCCTTTATGATAAGCATAAGCGCACCTTTCCCGCAAATTTCCGCGTCAAATATTTCTGCACTCACTATACCACATTTTCGCGGGCTTGTAAAGGGTTTTCACAAAAAAGCAGGGAGATTTGCAGGGCACCGGCGCCCCTCTTGCCTTCCCCGGCGGGGAAGGGGGACAATGTTCAGCGCGAGCAAATCTGTAGGGCGGGGGCTTGCTCCCGCCGCTTTCGAAAATAACGCTTTATTTCAATGTTTTCATCAAAATAAATATCGGTATCATTTTCTTTGCGATAATGTCGTACGTTTTCGGCGGGAGCAAGCCCCCGCCCTACGACGTCGGTGCGAACAACGCGATCACTCCGTAGGGGTTGGCGCCAAGTGCGACACGCGCCGACGACCCGCGCCAGACGACCCGCCGAACGGTACGATTTGTCCCCGTAGGGGCGATCATTGATCGCCCACCCTCAAGACCCGCCCACGCAAAAAGCGCAGCGTCTGCACGCTGCGCTTCGGGGGTTTGGGTTATTCTTCGGACGCCGCCGCGACGGGTTCCTCTGCATTGACCGCACTCGCGGGTACGCTCGCGACCTTGCCGCCGAGGAATCCGGCGAGAAGGGCGTTGAGGTCGATACCCGTCGAGCCCTTGAGGCCTTCGAGGACGGACGTGACGTTCGTCATCACGTTCTCGGTGAGCTTGGTCGAGGTGTCGGAGCCGAACATGACGATCTTGTCGACGTTCTCGTAAGCCTGCGCGGAGCTTCTGATGATGTCGGGAAGCACCTTGAAGTACATTTCGAGGATCGCGGATTCGCTCATCTTCTGCATCGCGAGCGCTTTCTTCTCGGTACCTTCTGCCTCCGCGAGGAGCTTTGCGCGGATCGCTTCCGCCTCCGCTTCGCCCTTGATGCGGATGGCTTCTGCCATCTGCTCCTGCGCGTAACGGTCTGCGTCTGCCTGCGCCTTCATCGCTTCGGATGCCTGCAGGGTCTGGTATTTGTCCGCGTCCGCCTTGATGCGGAAGGCCTCCGCCTCCTGCGCTCTCTCGAATTTCTCGGCTTCCGCTCTCTTCTGACGCTCAAACAGGTCTGCTTCGGACTTCTGCTGTCTTGCGAATCTCTCGGCTTCCGCCTTCTTCTTGATCTCCGCTTCGAGCATCTTTTCGGTGATCTCGACCTGTCTTGTCTTCAGTTCGATCTCTTTTTCCTGACGCGCGATGTTTGCGTTCGCGGTCGTGATCTCGACCGTCTTGCGCTGCTCTTCCTGCTGGATGGTGTACGCGGCGTCCGCTTCCGCCTTGACGGTGTCGGATGCGCGCTTCAGCTCTGCTTCCTTGATGGCGAGTTCGTTGTTCTTGATCGCGATCTCGGTCGCCGCGAGTACCTTCGCGTCGTTGGCTTCCTTGCCCGCGATCGCCTGCGCTCTCGCGATCTCTTTTTCGCTCTCTGCTCTCGAGATCGCGGCGTCCTTGCGGATACGTACGAGGTTATCGACACCGAGGTCTTCGATCGCGCCGTTGGAGTCTACGAAATTCTGCACGTTGAAGGAGATGATCTCGAGACCCATCGCCGCGAGGTCGGGTTCCGCGTTCTCTTTGACGAGTTCCGCGAATTTCTGCCGGTCACTGACCATTTCCTTGAGATACATCTTACCGACGATCTCACGCATATTGCCTTCGAGGACTTCTCTTGCGACGCCAGCGATGTAATCGGTGCGTTTGTTGAGGAAGTTCTGTGCCGCGAGCTTCAGTTTATCGCTCGAGTCGCTGATCTTGATGTTGACCGCCGCGTCCACGTTGATGTTGATGTAGTCGGCCGTGGGGACTGCGGAGGAGGTCTTGACGTCGATCGGGATGAGCTGCAAGCTCAGTTCGTCCTTCTTTTCAAAGAAGGGGACCTTGAATCCCGCGCGGCCGATGAAGACCTTGGGGTGTTTGCGAAGGCCGCTGATGATGTAGGCGGTATCGGGGGAGGCCTTGACGTATCCCGCGAAGAAGAGGACGACGAGAAGAACTGCCGCCGCGATGCACGCGCCCACGATCGTGGGGGCTGCAATCAAGTAGCTTGTGATGATCATTTGAAATACCTCCTATGTATTTGTTGAGATGATTATATCACACAATCAAATGATTGTCAATAGTTTTTTTGCAATTTTATAAAAATTATTTTTGGCTGCAAAATCCACCTATATATTATACACGCGCGGACACACGTTGTACCAATGGGCGGAAGTCGACCCCACGGGTGATCGCATTGTTCGCACAAACCCGTAGGGACCGGCGTCCCCGACGGTCCGCACCGCAGCCCTCGGCTTCCCCTCAGGGGAAGCTGTCGCCGCAGGCGACTGATGAGGTGTCATAGGTTCATCTTCTCTCATTTGCTCTCCTCATCCGTCAACCTTCGGTTGACACCTTCCCCGCTGGGGAAGGCAAGGCGGTGGGGGCGATTGTCTGCTTTCCGCCGCAAAAAGAAAAAGGCGGATGCTCCGCCTTTTTCTTCGTATTCAATATTACTGGATCTTTCTGATGATTCCCATAGGGGTCGACTGGCAATCCTGTCCGAGGGGGTTGTCCGAAAGGACGGACGCGTAAAATTCGCGGTCGAGCTTCTTGTCGGAGCAGCCGAGGATCATACCGTTGAGGTCGTTGATGTCGACGATCAGAACGGTGCAGCCGACTGCCTCGGAGATCGCTTCCGCCGTCTTGTCGGGCTTGTCGGGTCCGAGGACGACGCAGTGGTTGTAGGGAGGGATCGTGTTGGGGCAGGGACCGTCGATCGAGCGAGCCTTGTAACCCGCGACCTTGTAGAACCAACCGCGCTTGTGGAAGAGCTTTCCGATCGCGCTGATGCCCGCGGCGAAGAGGATACGGAGCGTTCCGCACTCTCTCAGTGCCATTTCCATCGTCTCGGGGATGCCGAGGCCGATGCCGTACGGGGATTTGTAGACGAATTTCACGAGGAATTTCGCGAGCTTTCTCGGATGGATGTCCTCCATCGGGATCGCTCTGCCCTGTGAGCAGGCGACGCATTTCTCGGAGATGAAGAGGATGTCGCCCTCCTTGAG
>JAZLHQ010000152.1:0-5912 GCA_045616925.1 Eubacteriales bacterium
AATTGTCCATTTCGTTGATCGCCATTTACGTCGTCTCCTTATTTCATCAGTTTGCGCAGCGCCTGACGCACGCAGGAATCCGTATCCTGCCCGTCGACGCCCTTCAGGGCGTTCTGGACTTCCGTCCGCGTGTAGCCGAGCGTCAGAAGCACCGCCTGCGCGTCCGAAAGAACGTCCGAATACGTGACGTTTGCGCCGCCCGTTTCCGGAATTTCAGCCGTTTCGGACGAGAATTCCTTGCCGATCTTGTCTTTGAGCTCGAGAACGACGCGCGCCGCCGTCTTCTGCCCGACGCCGTTCGCACGCGAGATCGCCTTGACGTCCCCGCCGAGCACGGCGGAACACAGTCCTTCGGGCGTCAGAACGGACAGAATTGCGATCGCCGCCTTCGGACCGATGCCCGAAACGCCGATCAGCATTTCGAAAGCGCGCTTTTCGTCCTCGCTGTGGAAGCCGTAAAGCTCCATCGCGTCCTCGCGCACGGCGAAATAGGTGTATAATTTGATTTCCTGACCGATCTTCGGCGAAATTTTCGAAAACGTATTCGAGCTGATGAAGGCGCCGTATCCGACGCCGCCGACGTCAACGACGGCGAACGTGAGAGTGACGCTATCGAGGATCCCGCGCAGATAGTAGTACATAACGGTGTTTCCTTTCGGTTATCTGAGATTGTAGAAATTTTTAAGACGGCTGCCGCCCGTGTGCGCGTGGCACACGGCGATCGCGAGCGCGTCGCACGTGTCGTCGAGCTTCGGAGGATTCTGCAGTTTGAGGAGCGAATTGACCATCAGCATGACCTGCTTTTTCTCGGCGCCGCCGTAGCCGACCACCGCCTGCTTGACCTGCATCGGCGTGTATTCGTAGACCCCGACGCCCTTTTCGTAGGCGGTCATGATGATGACGCCGCGCGCCTCCGCGACCGAGATGCCCGTCGTGATGTTCTTGTCGAAGAAAAGCTCCTCGACCGCCATTTCCTCGGGATGATATTTGTCGATCAGCGACGCAAGATCCGCGTGGATCGTCGCGAGCCGGCTTTCGACGCTCGTGTGCGCGGGCGTCGTGATCGAGCCGAACGCGAGCGTCGTGAACGCGCCGCTTCTGTAATCGACGATCCCGTAGCCGACGATGGCGAGTCCCGGGTCGATTCCGATTATGATCATCGCGCGCACCTCCTTTGACATTGAATATATATTATATCATAGTCCCGCGCTCTTGTCAATTTCCAAAGCGGGACGAATTGTGAATTTTGTCGGAATTTTGTGAAACCGCGCTGTTAAGCGTCGTCCTTTGACGTCAGGCGTCAAAGAACGGACTTCCGAATTTGTCCGAAAGCTCCGCCTTCAGAGCGGCGTTTTCGGAAAGCGCGAGCGCGGGATCTTCTCCGACCCGTTTGCCGGCGCGGGCAAAGACGTCTTCGGTGATGGTCGGATCGCTTTCGAGTTCCGACGGCAGAAGCGAGAAATTGCCGTGCTGCCGTACCTGCTCGTCCGGCGAGCCGAAGAAATCGCCGGGACCGCGGCGCATAAGATCCGCCTTCGCGATCGCGAATCCGTCCGTGTTTTTGCAGAGATCCTCGAGCCTTGCGCGGGAGTTCTCGGATTTCGTATCGCTGACGAGGATACAGTAGGATTTCAGCCGTCCGCGCCCGACGCGGCCTCTTAACTGATGCAGCTGCGAGAGCCCGAAGCGGTCGGCGTTGAAGACGACCATCAGAGTCGCGTTCGGCACGTTGACGCCGACCTCGATGACCGTCGTCGAAACGAGCACGGAGATCTCGCCGTCGGCGAATTTCCGCATCACGAGGTCCTTGTCCTCGCCCTTCATGCGCCCGTGCATACAGGCGACCGAAAGCGCGGGATATTTGTCGGACAGTTCCCTTGCGTACTGCACGGCGCTACGGAGATTGCCTTCGCCGGCGTCCGAGCCGTCGGGCAAAATCGCCCGCACCTTTTCGCCGTCCTCGTCCGTGACCTCCTCGATCGCCGGGCAGACGACGTAGATCTGCTTCCCTTCCGACGCCTCTTTGACGATGAATCCCTCGAGGCGCCCGAGATACGTTTCGTCGACGAGGAAGGTCGAGACTTTTTGTCTGCCGGCGGGCATTTCGTCGATCAGCGAGAGCGAAAGATCGCCGTAGAGCGTCAAAGCCAGCGTGTGCGGGATGGGCGTTGCGCTCATGACGAGCGAATGCGCCTGCCCGCTCTTTTCAAACAGCAGTTTTCTCTGCTCCGCGCCGAAGCGGTGCTGCTCGTCCGTCACCGACAAAGCGGCTTTTTTGAGCGTGACACCCGCCGAGAAGAGCGCGTGCGTGCCGATCGCAAGGTCGATCCCGCCGTCGGCAAGACCGTCGCGGACGTTCTTTTTCTCGCGGGCGGTCATACTGCCGACGAGCAGCGCGGTTTTCACGCCGAGCGGCGCCAAAAGCGCCGGAAGCCCCGAAAAATGCTGCCGCGCGAGGATCTCCGTCGGCGCCATCAAGGTCGCCTGATACCCTGCCCTGACGGCGATATAGAGCGCCGCCGCCGCGACGACCGTTTTGCCGCAGCCGACGTCGCCGATCACGATCCTGTGCATCGCGTACCCTTCCGAAAGATCCGAGCGGATCTCGCCGATCGCGCGCTTCTGCGCACCGGTCAGCGCAAACGGAAGACGGCTTTCAAAAAGCGCAAGATCCGCGTCCGTTATGGAAAGGACGGGCGCCGGCACTTTTTGCCTGTGGTTTTTATAGAGCGCGGCCTCGGCGCCGAAGAGGTAGAGATCGCGGATCGCGAAATACCGCCGCGCGCCCGAGAGCGCTTTCAGCGACATCGGCTTGTGCGCGTCGGAAAACGCGGTTTTCACGTCGGGAAGATCGTATTTTTTCTTCGTTTCGCCGTCAAAAACTTCGGGCAGATCGTCGCCGTAACGCCGAAGGGCGTCCTTGACGATCCCCTGCATGAATTTCTGCGTGATCCCGGAGGTCAGCGGATAAATCGGAAAATAGGGGTCGAGCGGGCGGTTTTCGCTGAAAGGCTCGTATTCGGGGCAGGTCAGATACCACGCGTTCCTGATGCGCTCGACCTTGCCCCAGAAGCGGAATTCGCCGCCGAGGCGGAAAACGCTGCGGATATAGGCGTTGTTGAAGAAAACGACGCTGCATTTCCCCGTCTGATCGAAAACGGTGAATTTCTGCATCATTCTGCCGTTTTTGAGCCGTACGGTGCTGACTTCGCTCCCGACCGTCAGGATCATCGCGCATTTTTCGCCGAGCATCGCCGCTTCACAGAGGCTCACGAGACTGCCCCTGTCCTGATACGCGCGCGGAAACGTTTTCAGAAGATCAAGGACCGTGTCGATGCCCATCTGATGCAGCTGTTCCGCCCGTACCTTGCCGACGCCGTCGATCACC
The DNA here is from genome assembly GCA_045616925.1 of Eubacteriales bacterium. Taxonomy (GTDB): domain Bacteria; phylum Bacillota; class Clostridia; order Oscillospirales; family CAG-272; genus JAZLHQ01. The sequence continues at coordinate 3,389 of JAZLHQ010000152.1, forward strand.
GTTACGGGATCCGTTCTGAAATCCGCCATATTCTCCTCCCCGAAATCAATATAGATATATTATATCATAATAAAAAAGGCTTGTCAATCGCGGCGCCGCCGTCGGACAAATTTTTTTGCGTCTTTTTCGCACTTTTCCCTTGCAACGAACCTCTCACTGTGCTATAATGTGAAAAAATGATCATCTTTCATCCGAAAGGACTCTTTGATGTATGAAAACGAAGCTTTGCATCCTGTTCGGCGGCGCCTCCAGCGAATACGAGGTCTCGCTGAACAGTTCCTATTCCGTTCTGAAAAACGCCGACCCCGAAAAATACGATCTCGTGACCGTCGGCATCACGAAAGCCGGAAAATGGTACCTTTTCGAGGGCGATTACGACCTGATCCCGCAGAATAAGTGGACGGAGGGCAAGGTGACACCCGTCACGTTCTCCCTTTCTAAAGGCGACAACGCGCTTCTTACCGAAGACGGCAGAAAGATCTCCGTTGACGTCGTCTTCCCCGTCATGCACGGCGCGAACTGCGAGGACGGCACCCTGCAGGGTATGCTGACCCTCGCGGGCATCCCGTTCGTCGGACCGGGCTGCCGCGCGTCCGCAGTTTCGATGGACAAAGCGACGACGAAGCTCTATCTGAACGGCTTCGGCATCCCGCAGGCAAAGGCGCTGATCATCACAAAGCGCGATTTTGAAACGGAATTCGCAAAAATCACCGAAGATGCCGAAAAACTGTCTTACCCCCTCTTCGTAAAACCCTGCGGAACGGGCAGTTCGGTGGGAGTTTCGCGCGTTGAAAAAGAAAGCGATCTCAAGATCGCTCTCACCGAAGCTCTGAAATTCGATTCCAAAGTCCTCGTCGAGGAATATATGCGCGGCAAAGAGGTCGAAGTTGCCGTTATGGGCAACGAAGACCCGATCGCGCCGACCTGCGGTGAGATCGATCCCGGCGCCGTCTTCTACGATTACGACACGAAATACAACAATGACACGGCGTCTTACTACATCCCCGCGAAGATCTCCGAAAAGGCGCAGACGGAGGTGCGCGCGCTCGCCGTTAAGATCTACAAAGCGCTCGGCTGCACGGGGCTTTCGCGCGTCGACTTCTTCGTCGATGGCGACCGGATCACCTTCAACGAGATCAACACCCTTCCGGGATTCACGAACATCAGTATGTACCCGAAGATAATGATGGCGAGCGGTATGACGTACGCCGAGGTCATCGACGCGCTCGTCTCCTGCGCGCTGAAGGATAAGAGATAAAGAGTACGACACATCGCTCAACTCCACCTCATCAGTCGCCTTCGGCGACAGCTTCCCCTGAGGGGAAGCCGGGAAATACTTGCCTTCCCCAGCGGGGAAGGTGGCACGCAAAGCGTGACGGATGAGGAGAGCAGACGACGTTCTGCGTTCGCTCTTGCCCGCACGCATCGCACGAAAAAATACGTTACGGTATCAACCGTAACGGATTTTTTATTTTTGTGCCGAATGTGCAAAATGTCCTTTCGGGATAGGTCAAAAATTCAAGAATTTTGAAAATAGAAAATCAAAGCCCCGCCGCAGAGACGATCAGATCCGTAATGCGTTTTCCGACCTCTTCGTCCGTCTTTTTGAAATAGACGTAGCGGTGCTTCCCGCCCTCTTTTTTGTCGAACGAACAGGATCCGTCCTCGCGGATGCCGATCACGCCGCACGCCGAAAGACCGTAAAATTCATTCTCGCCGGAGATCGCGAAGTCAGCCGTCACGGGATCCCAGCTCGGGCGCGTGAGCTTGCCCTTCGTGTGGTAAAAATAAGCGAGCCAGACGGGATTTTCGGGATCGGGACGGCATTTCGTCAGGTCGGTCACGACGTTGACGCCCGCCTCAAAGCCGCTGAAAATCAGCTCGCCTCCGTAGTTTTCAACGAACTTGCGCGTTCTGTCGGTAAAGCCGATCACGTTGAATTCGCGGTAATTTTCGGTGTACCGGAAGCTGCCCGCCATCGCAACGACCGTGCGCACTTTGCGGTTGAAAAGATCGGGATCGTCGAATAAAGCGTCGCAAAGACTGTTGAAGAAGCCCGTTGAGACGATCGAAACGCTCTGATCGGGCACTTTTTTGAAAAAATCGCGGTAAAATCCGAGTGCCGTTTGATACGGACGCTCGTTTTCGAGAAGCTCCGAGACCTTGTCGGCGTAAGGCGTTTTCGATCCGTATTTTCCGTTTTCTCCGTCGTACATCGCAACGGGGATATCGGGGGCGCCGAGAAAATCGAGTTCTTTTTCGAGAGCGCGCGCAACGTACGGCGCGTTCACGTTCGCGATCACGCCGTCGAGCGCGATCACTCCCTTTTTGTGCGCGTCAACGAGCACGGAAAGCGCGCCGACGTCGTCGACGTCACAGCAGAAATCAGTCTCGAAAAGAACGTGACTGCCTTTTCTCGCAGCCAAAGCTTCGTAATCCATAAATACCTCCGGTAACGTTTTTCATATTGTAGCATTTTGCCCGTAAAAAGCCAATAGAACGACGGGATTTTTGAAAAAATCAG
>JAZLHQ010000153.1:0-4315 GCA_045616925.1 Eubacteriales bacterium
CCCCCAGGAGCACCACAAAAATGCCGCTTGCTATGCAAGCTTCATTTTTGAACGATGTTTGCCCTTCGGGCAAGTGATGTTGGCCTTGCCAATGATGACGGCTTCGCCTTGTGATGTGTGCCTGCCGGCACGTGGGCAAACATCATATCACTGCGGCACGCAGTGACGCAGCATCATTTCGGAGCGTAGCGACGAAACATCGTTAGCCGTCGAAGACGGCGGCATCACCGACGTTTTTTGTATTTCATCAAATTTCGTTGAAAAAGGAGACAAACCCGTGAAAGCCAAAGAATTATTCGCCTCGATCTGTGAGGGGATCGACATGAAAAGAGAACCGACCTGCGATACGATCAAGGCGGGCGATCCCGAAAAAGAAATCCACAAAGTCGCGTTTACGATGTTCCCGACGGTAAAAACGTTCAAAGAGGTGACGGCGTGGGGCGCGGATCTTCTGATCGTCCACGAGCCGACGTATTACGACCACATGGATCGTAAAAATCTTGAGATCAAGCCGTCCCTCGTCAAAAAAGAGATCCTCGATGAGAGCGGACTCACGGTTTACAGATTCCACGATTTCGCGCACGACAGAAAACCCGATCTCATCTTCGAGGGAGAAATCAAGGCGCTCGGACTTTCCGGAAAGCTCGTCGAAAGCTGCGCGTTCGGCATTAACGTCTTCGAGCTTGACGAAGCGATCACGCCAAAGGCACTCGCCCTCTTGATGGAAGAAAGATACGGTCTTGCCCATATCCGCTTCGCGGGAAACGGGGACGCGCCGATCAGAAAACTCCTTTGCTCCTTCGGTGCGACCGACGCGAACGTCATTATGGCGAAAGCGGAGGAAGCAAACGAGGTGATCGTTCTCTGCGGCGAGACGACCGAATGGAAAATGGCGGAATATTTCCGCGATCTTTCGGAGATCGGCGAGAAAAAAGCGCTGCTCGTACTCGGGCATCAGGGCTCCGAGCGTGAGGGAATGCGTCTTCTTGCGGATCTCGTCAAAGAAAAATTCCCCGCGCTCGAAACGAAGTATTTCGAGAACGGGGAACCGTATCAATATACGCATTAAGTAATCAGCGAAATAATGGGATTCTGCCTGATCCGCACGGCGTCGAACGGGCAGAGCTCCTGACAGCAGAAGCACCGTATGCAGTCTTTCTTGTGAATGACGACGCGGCGCTTCTCTTTTTTGCCCTTTTGAGTCTTTATCTCGATCGTGTGCTTCGGGCAGGAAGCGGCGCAGCGGCCGCAGACGCGGCAGGCGTTTTTGTCGATCTTCGGATAGGGGCGGAAGGTCGACAGGAGTTTTGCGGAGCCGAGCAGACCGACGACGCTGTGCGAATCGGGCAGCTTGAGATCCGGAACGGCGAGCTTTTCGGGATCGTCGCCGACGATCTCAAAGTTATCGGACGCAAGTCCGCGCTCTTTGGCGATCTCGGAGGTCAGAATGCGTCCCTTAAGACCGAGCAGATTCTCAGCGACGAGATCCGCGTTGAACGCGCTCCTTGAGACGCAGAAAAATCCCATTTTACGGGGCTGCCCGTTCGTCGGGCCGTTGCCCTCCATGCCGATGATCGCGTCGAGGACGTTGACGGTCTCGGCTCTCTCCGAAATACATTCGCAGAGGTCGACGAGCATTCCGCAGAAATCGGTCTTTTCGGAAAAACGGGCGTGCATTTCGAATTTTTCAACGCCGGGGATCAGGCCGAAATAGTTCTTGACGGCGCCGGTCATGAGCGTCAGTCCGTGGGTCTTGAGGCGCGCCAAATTGACGATGACGTCCGCATCCGCGAACGCCCTCAATACGTGGAACGTGCCCGACACTTTTCCGTTCGGCGCGGGGACGTTTTCGGCGTCGGCGGGCAGGGAAAGGATCGCTCCGCCGTCCTTGGCGGCTTGCGTGATGCCGCAGGCGTCGAAGCTTGCCTGCATGGCGGCGGGGGTGTGCGGGCCGCCGGGACTTTCGGCGACGACGACGCTTTTGGCGCCGTATCGGTTCGCGAGCTTCGAAGCCGCGAAGACGAACGCGGGATGCGTCGTCGCCGCGCGGCTTTCGTCGCATCTTCTGACGAGATTGACTTTGATGACGACGTTCTTGTTTTCAAAGAACGACTTCCGAACGCCGGCGCCGGCGAAAGCGCTTTCAAGGAGCGAAAGCAGCTTTTCGCGGTCGTAATCGTCGGCGCCGATAAGAGAAACGGGAGCTGATTTCTGCAGCATAACGTACCTCGGATCCGTATATTTTGCTCTATTGTAACATATTTGAAAATAATTTGCAATAGGAAATAAAAAGTCATTGACTTATGAAGAAAAATAAGTTAAAATAAAGAGGGAATCGGGGAAAGGCGAAAGACGCGGAAGGAGAAAACGAATGAAATTCCAGTTCAACAAAAAGTACACGACGATCACGATCTACGCGGGATTTCTGATCCTGTTCGCGGTCCTCTGCGCGTACGTCTTTTTCAGCGGCAACGCGGGACTTTCCTTCGTCAGCAAACTGGAAGCGATCGTACTGCCGATGCTCATCGGTATGCTCGTCGCCTACATCGTCGCGCCGCTTTACCGCCTTTTCGACAGAAAAGTCTTCAAATTCATCACGAAAAAGAAAAAAACCGACAGGATGCGGCGCTTCAGAAAACTCGTTTCGCTGATCCTTGCGTTCATCATCTTTCTGAGCGTGATCGTGTTCTTCTTCTGGATCGTCGTGCCGCAGCTCGTCGACAGTCTGACGAAACTCGTCAGAAACCTCGGCAGCTATATGGAACCCGTCAGGGAAGCGATCCTGAAAATGGGAAAGAGGAACGATCTGCTCGGCGATATCGTCAGATGGGCGGAGGGTTCGTTCGAGAGCATGGATTCCTTCCTTGAGAAGATCGGCAGCAGGATCACGAGTTTCGTGACGAACGCGTCTTCGAGGATCATCAGTTTCGTACAGGGTGCTTTCAATTTCGTCAAATACGTTCTTTTGGGACTCTTCTTCGCGATTTATTTCCTTTACTATTCCGATACGCTCAAAAAGCAGGCGAACCGCTTCGTCGACGCCTTTATGACCGAAAAAGCGGGCAAAGGCATCCGCCACGTCTGCTATGAGATCGATCTGAAATTCGGACGTTTTCTGAAGGGCAAGACGATCGACTCTCTCATCATCGGCTTTGCGGCGTACGTCGTTTTAAGACTCATCGGGTATCAGTATTCGCTTCTGATCGCGCTTCTCGTCGGCGTCACGAATATGATCCCCGTCTTCGGCCCGTTCATCGGCGCGATTCCTTCGGCGTTCATCGTCATGATCACCGAGGAAGAGTCGTTCAAAATGACGCTCATTTTCGTCATATTCATCTTCATTCTCCAGCAGATCGACGGAAACCTTCTGGGACCGTTCATCCTCGGCGACTCGATCGGTCTTTCGCCCCTCTGGATCATGATCTCCATCACCGTGATGGGAGGACTCTTCGGCGTCGTCGGTATGTTCTTCGGCGTGCCGATTTTCGGCGTGTTCTATACGCTCATTTCCGAGGCGGTGGAACTGCGCCTTGAAAAGAAGAAGCGGGCGCAGGCGCTCACGGACGCAAAGCTTGCCGAGCTCCACGAGGAAAACGAAATAAAGCGTATGGAAAACGACGCGCCGAGCGACTTGACACCCGTTTCGGACAGCGACGCGGCCGCGCATGAGGAGGATACCCCGATTGACGCTGCCGATCACTGAAAGCATCTTCTGTCCGGCGAAGATCAACCTGCACCTCGAGGTGCTTGACAAAAGGCCGGACGGCTATCATAACCTCGATACCGTGATGCAGAGCGTCACGCTCTGCGACCGCGTGAGCGTCACGGTGTCGGAAAGTGACTCTGCCGAAAACACGGTGAACGTCACCTGTCAAAGGGACGACGTCCCGAGCGCCGGCAATTCCCCTGATAATATCGCAGCAAAAGCGGCGAGGTCTTACCTCGCCGAAGCCGCCGCCGGGGGCAAGATATCCGCCCGTTATCACGTTGAGATCGGGATCGAAAAAGTGATCCCCGTATCTGCGGGTCTTGCCGGCGGCAGCACTGACGCCGCAGGCGTTCTTTTGCTGCTCGATCAGATCTTCGATCACGCGATCCCGTTTGAAAAACTGCTTTCCGTCGGCAAGGCGCTCGGCGCGGACGTGCCGTTCTGCATGACCGGCGGCTGCAGAAGATGCAGAGGCATCGGCGACGAAATGACGGCGGCAGCGACCCTTTCGACGGAGCTTTTCCTCTGCGTCGCGAAAGGGAAAGAGAGCGTTTCGACCGCGGGCGCGTACGCGAAAATGGACGCGCGCACGGGTGAAAGAAAGAG
>JAZLHQ010000154.1:0-11605 GCA_045616925.1 Eubacteriales bacterium
AGACAAATTAAATCCTCAACTCCTTGCCTCACAGAACGACATGGCTACGATCCGACTTCGATCGGAAAGAGCGTTCAGGATCGCGATTTATGGCTTGTAAAGCTCGGAAATCCCGATGCCGGGACAAAGATCATGATCCAGTCAGCGATCCACGCGCGCGAATATATGAGTACCGCGGTCGTGATGGCGCAGATCGACTATATGCTCGCGCACCCCGATCATTCCTATGATGAAAACAGAACTGTTGCGGACGTACTCGGCGATACCTGCTTTTATATCGTGCCGATGGCAAATCCCGACGGCGTCGAGATCGTTCTTTCGGGAATTCTGCCGACAGGACTTAACGGCGATCCGACGGCTTGGAAAGCCAACTGCAACGGTGTTGACCTCAACCGCAATTTCGACGCGGAATGGAATCGTCTGAAAAACGGTGTGACGGCTCCCGCATCGGAGGGCTATAAAGGAACTTCACCCGAAAGCGAGCCGGAATCCAAAGCGCTTGCGGATCTTGTAAGAGAAGTCGAATTCGATCTCGTTCTGTCTTATCATACGACCGGCTCCGTGATCTACTGGAAATTCGGAGACTATCCCGTCAACGACGTCAATATGTCTATTGCACTCAGATTATCCGCGTTGACCGGTTACCGGCTCGCTTTTCAGGATGACGATTCTCTCGCGGGATTCAAGGATTGGCTGACGATCCTCGGCACTCCTTCGCTGACACTTGAACTCGGAACGATGCTTCCTCCGAACAAAATACAGGATTTTGAAAACTGCTGGGCAAGAAGCAAAGACGTTTTGCTTTTCTGCGCAGACTACGTAAAAGGGCGAATTGAGAAATGAACGGAAAAACGCGCAATTTGATCCTGACCGTTATGGTATTTCTCGTACTTGTGATCGCCGTCGCCGTACTGCTCATCTGTAAGCCGGATACGGTGCGCGTCAATGACGATCCGTACGGTTATGCAGCGGCGGAGACGGACGACAACGGACGCGTCGTGACGACGGTCGATCCTGCCATATTCATCGTTCCGGATGTCGAACCGCGTGACGACGAGATCGTTCGGGTGTCGGGTCTGATTCCTTCGATTATGCAGGACGTGCGCTACGCGGGAAACGACAATCCGGCAGGATTTGCCGTTTATCAGACGAAAGAAGCGTATCTGCGCTACGGTACGGTCAAGAAGCTTGCGACCGTACAGCAGCAGCTCTTGAAGAGAGGGTATTCGCTTCTGATCTGGGACAGTTTCAGACCCCTCTCGGCGCAGAACGACCTCTATATGTACGGCGATAAGATCGCTTCCAATCCGCTCACTTCCGAAAACGTTTGGTCGACGGGCTCCTATTTCGGCGTCTCTCTTCTCGATTCGGAAGGGCACGAAGTGCCGATGCCGTCCGATTTCGGTGCGAGCGGCAGTTCTGCCGACCGTGATTACGCGGAGATATCTCCGGACGCCGCCAAAAACGCGCGTCTGCTTGAGCAGCTGATGAATATCAGCGGCTTCAAGACCTACGGAACGCAATGGTGGAGCTACGCGGATACGAACGAATACGGTATTGATTACGATCACCGCTTCTCGCCGGAAGGTCTTTCCGAAGCAGAGAAATGGTACGCGAGCTGCTCCGATTTCATCAATCTTCGCAAAACGCCCGAAGTTGACGGCGAAGTCGTCACGAAGATCAAAAAAGACGAAATGTTTACCGTTTTATTCTTCCGTGATCGCTTTGCATACGTGCGTTACGGCGACAGGTTCGGATTCGTTCACGCCGCATATATTGAAAAATGCGACGGCGAGCTTTCCAACCTCAAGATCATCAAACCGACGGAGAAATATTCGTACGACCAAATGACGGCCGATCTCAACGCTTTGGTCTCCGCTTATCCGGATCTCGTTTCGCTTTCTTCGATCGGAAAGAGCGTGCAGGGCAGAACGCTCCACTTGCTCAAAGTCGGCAATCCGAACGCAAAGCACAAGATCCTCGTACAGGCTTCGATGCACGCAAAGGAGCATCTCGTCACTCCCGTTTTGCTCGCAGACGTCGAATATATGCTCTTAAATCCCCAAAAAGCCTTCAATGCTGACGGAAAAACGTTCGGCGACGTGTTGAACGATTGCTGTTTCTGGATCGTTCCGATGGCAAATCCCGACGGTGTGACGGTCGTGCAGACGGGTAACCTTCCGAAAGGATTCAACTGCGATCCGGACGAATGGAAGGCAAACTGGAACGGCGTCGATCTCAACCGCAATTTTGACGCGGGATGGAAGGAACTCAACACGGGCTTCGGTAAAGCCGGTCCCGAGGGCTACAAGGGCAAGTCGGCGGAAAGCGAGCCCGAATCCAAAGCCCTTGCAAATCTAGTCAGAAAAGAAAATTTCGACCTCGTTTTGTCTTATCACACCTCGGGCTCCGGTGTTTACTGGAATTACGGAACCGATCCGAGCAACGAGACGGATAAAGCTCTCGCCTTGCGCATCTGCGCCGATTCCGGCTTTGAAATGCTCGCACAGGATTCGGAAGGATCCGCGGGACTTAAAGATTATTGCACCGAGAACGGGATCCCGTCTCTGACCGTTGAATTCTGTTCAGGAAACGCACCGCACATGCTCCGCGATTTCGTAAACGCGTTCGAGCGCGGTAAATATCTGCTTGCGATCTGCGCGCAATATATGACCGATAATAAATAAAACAAAAATGACCCGGAATCGGGTCATTTTTGTTTTGTGTCGTATTCAGTTTGCGTCTGCGGGCGGATCGCCGATGACGATCTGCTGCGTTCTGCCGTTTTCGAGCAACGGCACGTAGGAAACGGGCACGTCGTAAAGCCAGAGTTCCCAGTAGCAGGTAATACCGTCCGTATATCCTCCGGCTCCTGCGCCGCCGTGACCGATGATTCCGCCGGCTTTGACGTAATCACCCTCGGTCACGCTGACGGATCCGAGACAGTAGATCACGCTGCGAAGGCCGAGTCCGTGTTCGATAACGACCGTATTGCCCCCGTATTTCGTGACGCCGACCTTGACGACTCTGCCGTAGCTCGGAGAGGCAACAGCGTCCTCTTTGTAGGAAACGAACGCCATGCCGTTCGATACGAACTGCTCGTCTTTGGTTCCGTTGTTGATCGTATCGCCGAAGCGCGCGCGGTTTCTGTCCTTCATCGTATCGGCACTCTTGAAAGCACCCGTTGCGTAGAAGGTGTCGCCGTAAGGCGCTGCCGTGATGAAATCGGCAAAGCTCTTGAGATTTTCATCCGTACGGAGTTTGGTGTTGATCTTGTTGGAATAGTTGAATTTTCTCGTTTTGTAGGAATAGAAAGCAGCTGACGTATCGTTGACGATATGCACGTCAAAGGTCGTGTTCACGCCGAGATATCCGACGCTGATCTGATAATCACTTGAAAGAGTGCCGAGAGAAAGCGGGAAGGGGATGATCGTGCGGACGTACTCCCCGTCCATTCTGAAGACGGGAGTATAGTTGATCGAAGGCGTGATCGAGAGGGTAATGCCCACGATATCGTCGACGTTCACACCGGACAAAACGACGAACTCGCCGGGGTAAACCGTGTCCTCGCCGATCCAGAAGGTACCGGGAGGATCGTAGATCACTTCAAGTCGAACCTTAAATACTGCGTGTCCGCCGAAACCGTTTGCGGCGGAATCCGACCAGTTCGCGGTGATCTCCAGATTGAACGTTTCATCTGCGCGCAGCTTGCTGAAGCATTTCTTTTCGCGAAAGTCGGCATAAGTGCCGCTGAAATAAACGGAGCCGTTCTGCTCTGTGATCTTGAGGCGCATATCGTCGGCGTATGGATCCGAACGAAGCGTAAAATCGCCGTATGAAATGCGGACCGTCTGCACGTTCTGATCCGTTTTGACGTCCTGCTCGTGGCGCACGTTGCTGTAGGTGTAATAGTTCCAGCTGAACTCCTGCGCGGTCAGATTGACGGAATTCAGTGAAACGGTCGCGGGATTCGATTTCGGATAGAGCCATTCCGAACATTCACTGTCCAGAAAGCGGATGACGGTCGGCGCCGAAATGCGGTACGATTGACCCTGGTTGTCCGTATAGTAACTGTTGGAAGGCTTTGTCTTGGAAAAATAGTAGCGGTATTCGGTCTGCACGCCGTGCGTCGTGTAAAAGACCGAGTAGAAATCCGCAGCGGAAAGGTCATCCGGAAGCTCGCCGATCTTTCGGGAGTCGTCCGCGATCGAAGTGAAGAATTCGATCATATTTTCGCCGTCGGGATTCGATTTTTCGTAGTAATAGATCTTGCCGACGGGATCGACGACTTTCATCGCCGTCACGTCCTCCTGTGAAACAGGCTCCTTGAGAGCCGTCGCATACCGGTAGATCGCGATATAACTCGGTATAAACAGCACAAGGAGTAGCAGAACGAATAATATATTCTTTTTCATTTTTATCCCCGTAAAAACATATACTGACTCGATACTAAATCATTATATCACAAACTGCCGTACTTCGTCAATAGAAAATACGAATAATGAAAGGATAAAATATGAAACGTATGCTCGGTTTACTGATGATCCTCGCGCTCTTACTATCGGGATGCGGGAAAACGATCTGCCCGATGGAGATTTTGTCGGACGCGCTTCCGTATGCCGCCATTCCGTACGTACATATATACGCAAAAGGGAGGCGTGACAACTGTTCCCGGCTGACTGCCGAAAAAATGCAGAGCCTGTACGGCTGTGATATACGCGAATTTGCCGCGGATTACGCGGTCGCCCTCACGGCGTGGGACGATCCCACGGAAGTGCATATTTTGAAAGCAAAGAACGAAACGGACGCGGCGATTCTCGAAAAGATCCTTTGCGAAAGACTTGACAAACTGTCGTCGTCGGAAAATTGGTTTTACCGCGAGGAGCCCGATATGAAAACAGGCTGCGTCGACAGGCGCGGGATCTACGTTTATCTCGTGTATTGTGCAAATACCGGAAGGACCGTGAACGTGATTTTGAAACATATTTAAGCAAAATATTTTTGTGAAACATCTTGCAATTTGCGAAAGAATTTGTTATACTATCAAATAGTATGGGTGAAGGTGTGCGTTTGCCCTTTGAACCAATTATAACGGAGGTAACGACATGGCAATGGAAGCCTTGGAGCGGATCCGTAAAGCCGAAGAGGAAGCCAAAGCGATCGAGCAGAGCGGCAAAGAAAAAGCCGCGCAGATCCTCGCTGACGCGGACAAGAACGGCAAAAAGATCTGCGAAAACGCCGAAAGGCAGGGACTTGCTGAACGCGAAGAGATACTGAAAAACGCGAAGCAAACGTGCGAAGCGATCGCTTCTGCCGACGATAAAGCGGCACGCAACGAAGCCGATCATCTGATCAGCGTGTCCGATATGCGTATGGAAGGCGCGGTTTCATTGATCCTTGACGAGGTTGATCGGTTATGGCAGTAAGCGAAATGCGGAAGCTGTCGCTGATCTTACCGAAGAAACAGCAGGACAAGCTGATCCGTGACCTGATGAAAGCCGGCTGCGTCGAAATCGCGCCGATCGATCAGGATATCTCGGATGAAAAACTGACTTGTCCCGGAAACGTTTCGGATCAACTGAATGAAGCGACTAAAGAATATGCGCTTCTTTGCGAAGCCCAGTCGGTATTGAAACCGTACCGACCGGCGCCGAAGAGACTTTTCCCGAAGAAAAAGCGCTGCACGTTTTCGGATTACGAGAACGAGCCGATCTATGAAAAGATGCTCGCGCTCGCACAAGAAACGAAAAATCTAAAACAATCCGGCACGAAATCAACGCAGGACGTTCTCAACGAAAAGGCGCGCATCGATGCGCTTCTTCCGTGGAAGAATTGCTCGCTCCCGCTTGATTTTGAAGGGACGCAAACGGTTTCCGCCGCTCTCGGAACTTTTCCGAAGACCGCTGATATCCCGAAACTGTGCGATACGATCGGAGAGACTTATCCCTGCACGGAGATCTCGCTTCTCAATGAAGACGAATCGTATAAGTACGTCTGCGTCTTTGCGAAAAACGACGTTTACGACGAAGTCGAAAGATTGCTCGCAAAGCACCGTTTCCTGAAAGCGGATTTCCCGAAGGGAACGGCTGACGCTTCTCTTGAACTCGCAAATGCGAACGAAAATCTCGCGGCATATCAGAAATCCGCGGACGAATGCGACGCGAAGATCAAGGAGCTCGCGCTCGAAGCGGACGATCTCGAACTTGCGATCGATATGGCCTCGATGCAGATCGAGCAGTGCAAGGCCAAACAAAAACTTCTCGAGACGGACAAGGTTGTTGTTTTAAGCGGCTGGGTGCCGCTCGCGAGCCAGCCTGTCGTCGAAGAACTGCTCGGTGACTACGTTGCGTGCTACGAGTTTACCGAACCCAAAGAAGGGGAGGACGCTCCGATCCTGCTCGAAAACCCGAAGATCGCTTCCGATTTCGAGCCGGTCATCAGTATGTACTCGCTGCCCGCCTATAAAACCTTCGACCCGACCGTCGTGATGTCGGTCTTCTATTTCATCATCTTCGGTATGATGTTCGGAGACGCGATCTACGGTCTCATCCTGATCCTCGGCGGATTTCTGCTGCCGAAGCTGATGGACGCGGACGGAAGCACGAAAAAGATGATGAATATGTTCGGCATCTGCGGCATCTCCTGCGTGATCTTTGGAATACTGTTCGGAAGCTACGCGGGCAACGCGCTGCAGGGCGTGATCAAACCGATCGCGTTCGATATCGTCGAAGAGCCGATGTCATTCCTTTATCTTTCGCTCGGTATCGGCGGCGCTCATCTTCTTTTCGCTATGGGCGTACGCTTCTGGCTGCTCTGCAAAGACGGCAAGGTATTCGACGCGATCGTGGACGTCGGATCGTGGTATCTGATCTTCATCGGTATCGGACTTTTCGTATTGATCGGCAAGATCCCCGGCGCAATCGTTGCCGGAGTCGGCGTTCTGATGGTTATTCTTTTCTCGGCAAGAGACAAGAAGAATACGATCGTGCGCTTCCTGCTCGGTCTCAAGGGTCTTTACGATATCGTCAACTACGTTTCGGACCTGCTCTCCTATTCGAGAATCATGGCGCTCGGTATGGCGTCCGCGATCATCGCGATGGTCGTCAACCAGATGGCCGATCTCGTCAAGAGCAACGGCGGTTTCGGTATCGTCTTCTACGTTCTCATCATGGTACTCGGTCATCTTATCAATATTGCTCTCAACCTGCTCGGCACGTTCGTCCACACGAGCCGTCTGCAGTATATCGAGTTCTTCGGTAAGTTTTACGTGGACGGCGGCAGACAGTTCAGGCCGCTTGCTCTGAATCCCCAATTCACCAAACTTAATCAATAATTCAATTTTGGAGGTAAACCATGTACAATTTCGCACTCGTTTCTTTCGGAGATTATCTTGACAAAATCACCTCTCCTTACGCCGTCGTCATCGCGGCGATCTTCCTTGCAGTCGCACTGCCTTGCTGGGGATCTGCCAAAGGTGTCGGAATGGTCGGACGCGCAGGCGCGGGACTTTTGTCCGAACAGCCCGAAATGTTCGGTAAAACGCTTGCTCTGCAGGCGCTTCCCATGACGCAGGGTATTTACGGCTTCATCACCGGCTTTATGGTAATGCTCTACACGGGCATCATCGGCGGCGGCTTTATGTCCAGCGAAGCGATGACTTATTCCGAAGCAGGCTACTTCTTCTTCGCTTGCATGCCCATCGCGATCGTCGGTTATATTTCCGCCATTCATCAGGCAAAAGTCTGCGTTTCCGGTATCCAGATGCTCGCAAAGCAGAAGGATAAGCTCGGACAGGCGATCACCTCTGCGGCTCTCGTCGAGACCTACGCCATCTTCTCTCTGCTCGTATCCCTGCTTCTCATCATCTTCCACGGCAACCTTTGATCGAGGAAAGTATGAACGGAATCGATAAAATCACGGAGGCCATACTTGCCGACGCTAAGCACGACGCGGACGTCGCTGCCTGCAAGGCAAGTGAACAGGCGGAGTCGATCGTTGACGGTTACCGTCTGAAAGCTGATGCGATTCTTGACGACGCGCGTACGAAAGCCGAAAAAGAAGGCGCGCAGCTGATCGAACGCTCCAAGGCCTCGTCCAATATGAACCACAGAAATACGCTTCTCAAAGCGAAAAGCTCCCAGCTTGATACCGCTTTCGAGAAAGCGCGTAAAGCGCTCGTTATGCGTCCGGACGCGGAATATGCCTATATTCTCGGCAATATTCTGAAAGCGACCGTTAAGGAGCAGATGGAGAACGAGCGCCTGAGCCTTGAACACGATACGGAAGGAGAATACGTAATTCCGACGGAATACAGTATTCTTTTCAACCGTACTGATTATTTGCGGATCGCCGACGTGATGCAGAAAAAAGCGGCCGAACTCGGAAAAGAGGTCGGCAAAACGATCACGGTCAGCAAGAAACCCGCCAATATCGACGGCGGATTCATCCTTGCCGTCGGCAATATTGAACTGAACTGCTCAACGTCCGTTCTGATCGGTCAGCTGCGCACGACGCTTGAATCACGCGTATACGCAGAACTGTTTGATTGAACCGTTGGAAAGGAAAAACGATGTCTTTACAAGCAAAAAGGATTTCCGCTGACGATTACCTGTTCGCGGTTTCCTGTCTTCGGGCAAGAGAAGTCAGAAGAATGACGTCCGATCAGCTTGCACGTATGATCGACGCGCGCGATTTTGACGAAGCGTTCCGTATGCTCTCCGAGCACGGTTACGACCTTTCGTACGATCGCGACGGTCAGGCTGACGTGGAAGCAACGCTCACGAGCCTTTCGGCAAACGAGTTACGTATGTGCGCGGAAATGATCCCCGACCCTCATCTGCTTGACTTTCTCCGGTATCCGTACGACGCCCACAATCTCAAATCGGCTCTCAAGGCCGAAGTGAGAGGGGAAGGAACAGAGGATCTTCTGATCGATCTCGGCACGGTTGACTCGGGATCCGTTCAGGAACTCGCTTTGGCGAGAAACTTTGATCTTTTCCCGGAAAATATGCGTCTTTCGGCACCTAAAGCGATCGAAGCTTACGCCAAGAGCCGCGATCCGAGACTGATCGACGTGATCCTTGACCGCGCCTGCTACGCAGACGTCGCTGCGGAATGCAGAAAATTCGGTCTTGCTTACTGCGAAAAACTCATGGAAATCAAAATCGATCTGACGAACGTTCTGACAGCCATCCGTCTGATCCGTATGAACGCGTTTGAAGACACGGATGCGATGAACGATTATTTCATCGCCGGTGGAACGCTTGACGCCCCCTTCTTCTCGGTTTGCGTAAACGGGGAAGACGCGCTTCTTGCCGCTTTGTCTTCCACGGAGTACGCGTTTCTGCCGTCGATCCCCGCAAACGAGCGTCAGCGTCTTTCCGATCTTGACCGCATTTGCGAAGATCATTATATGGAAAAGGCAAGAGACGCCAAGAACGTATCCTACGGTCCCGAGCCCGTTTGCGCGTATCTGATCGCGCTTGAATACGAGATCAAGAACGTGCGCATCATTCTGAGCGCAAAGAGAGCGGGTCTTGACAGACAATCCATTGAGAAAAGACTGAGGCAGAGTTATGTATAAAATTGGAGTTATCGGAGATCCCGAAAGTACGATGGGTTTTCTCTCAATCGGCTTTTCCGTATCTTCCGTTACGGACGTCGCTGCCGCTAAGAAAGCGCTCGCGCAGATGGCTTCGGAAAATTACGCGATCATCTATATCACGGAAAATTTCGCCATGCAGCTCGAGGAAGAGATCTCCGCTTATAAGAACGTATCGCTGCCCGCGGTGATCACGATCCCCGGAAAAGACGGAGCTAAAGGATACGGTCTTGCCAATATCAAGAGATCCGTTGAGCGTGCCGTCGGCGCAGACGTTTTGTTCAAGGACTAATCAAGGCAAAATATCATCCGAAAGGAATTTACTATGATTGAAGGAAGAATTGTAAAGGTTTCGGGACCTCTCGTCATCGCCGAGGGTATGCGCGAAGCCAATATGTTTGACGTGGTACGCGTCGGCAGTGCAAAACTGATCGGTGAGATCATCGAGATGCACGGCGACCGCGCTTCCATTCAGGTTTACGAGGAAACCGCGGGAATCGGCCGTGGAGACGTCGTTTATTCGACCGGCGCACCTCTTTCCGTTGAACTCGGACCGGGTATGATCGAGGGAATTTACGACGGTATTCAGCGTCCGCTTGAAACGATGTATCAGAAATACGGTCCGAATATCATCAAAGGTATCGACGAGCCTGCGCTTTCGAGAGAGAAAGTCTGGCATTTCGACGCGATCCTGAAGCCCGGCGATCACGTCAGCGGCGGCGATATTTACGGTACCGTTGCGGAAAATCAGGTCGTATTGCATAAGATCATGGTTCCTCCCAAGATGAGCGGCACCATCCTTTCGATCGACAGCGGCGACTATACCGTCACCGACAAGATCGGAACGCTCCAGCTCGACGGCTCGCACCGCGTCGTGGATATCACGCTCGCGCAGAAGTGGCCGGTCCGCGTTGCGCGTCCTTATAAGGAAAAAATGCCTCCGAACCTCCCGATGGTCACGGGTCAGCGTAACCTTGATACGCTTTTCCCGATCGCAAAGGGCGGTACCGCGTGCGTTCCCGGACCTTTCGGCTCCGGTAAGACCGTCGTGCAGCATCAGCTTGCGAAGTGGTCTGACGTTGACATCGTCGTTTACGTCGGCTGCGGCGAACGCGGCAACGAGATGACGGACGTTCTGCGTGAATTTCCGGAGATCATCGACCCTCGTACAGGCGAAACGCTGATGAACCGTACCGTTCTGATCGCGAACACCTCCGATATGCCCGTTGCGGCGCGCGAGGCCTCCATATATACCGGTATCACGATCGCGGAATACTTCCGCGATATGGGTTACACCGTCGCCGTTATCGCAGACTCTTCTTCGAGATGGGCGGAAGCTCTTCGCGAGATGTCCTCGCGTCTTGAAGAAATGCCCGGTGAAGAGGGCTATCCCGCATATCTGACCGCCCGTCTTGCGCAGTTCTACGAGCGCGCCGGTATGGTCAAATGTCTCGGCTCCGACGGCAGAGAAGGTGCCGTATCCGCAATCGGTGCTGTATCGCCTCCCGGCGGCGACCTTTCCGAGCCCGTTACGCAGGCAACGCAGCGTATTGTCAAAGTCTTCTGGGGACTTGATTCCGCGCTTGCTTACCGCCGTCATTTCCCGGCGATCAACTGGCTGACGTCTTATTCGCTTTACCGCGACAGACTCGAGCCCTGGTATGAAGAAAACGTCGAGCGCGGCTGGAACGCGAGAGTATCCGAATTTTCAAGACTTCTGCAGGAAGAAGCTTCTCTTGACGAAATCGTCAAACTGATCGGTATGGACGCACTCTCCGCGAACGACCGTCTGACCCTTGAGGTCGCTCGCTCCATTCGTGAGGACTATCTGCAGCAGGACGCGTTCAGCGATACCGACGCTTACTCTCCGCTCGAAATGCAGGCAGGACTTCAAAAGCTGATCCTTTCTTTCTACGAAAAAGCAAAAGTTGCGATCGCGCAGGGAGCCGACATTGAAAAGGTCTCCACCATGCCCGTTCGCGAAGCGATCGGCCGCGCGAAATC
>JAZLHQ010000155.1:0-5166 GCA_045616925.1 Eubacteriales bacterium
TTTCCCTTCGGCAAAAGTGATGCGGTGTGTCCCCCCCACGCCCGCGGGCACACCACCCGCCGAAGGCGTCCATCACGCACTTGCTTTGCAAGTGCTCACCACTGTCCCGCGCAGCGAAACACATCGTCCAAAAAAGACGACTGCAAATGCAGTCTTCTTTTTTGTGGAGCTGGTGGCCGGACTTGAACCGGCGACCTGCTGATTACGAATCAGCTGCTCTACCAACTGAGCCACACCAGCATATTTCCCCCGCAGATCTGCGGAACGTAGGGTATTGTATCACAGAATCTTGCTTTTGTCAAGACCTTTTTTGCAAAAAAATATGCGGAGCGGGCAAAAGTTCCGACGTTTTGCCCGCTCCGATCGCTCGATCGCTTTATTTCTTCAGCGCCGCCGTCTTTTCGTACGCCTTGATCACCGCGTTCGCGGACGCCGCGCGGAATCCGCCCTCTTCGAGCGCCAGAACCCCTTCGATCGTCGTTCCGCCCGGCGAGCAGACTGCGTCCTTCAGCTCCTCGGGATGCTTTTCGCTTGCAAGCATCATCTTCGCCGTGCCGAGGATCGTCTGCTCCGCGTACAGAAGCGCCTTGTCGCGCGGAAGTCCGCATCTGACGGCGCCGTCCGCGAGCGCTTCGGCAAACATACAGACGAATGCGGGTCCGCAGCCGGAGAGCGCCGCAGCCGCGTCAATCAACTTTTCGGGGATCGGATCGACTTTTCCGGCGTTTTTGAGCATTCCGAGGAAATCCTCCTCGGTCTTTTCGTCGACACCCGACGCTTTGCAGTAAAGAACCGTTCCCTCTCCGACGCCGACGGGCGTGTTCGGCATAATTCGCACGACGCGGTCGGTCTTCGCGCCGCCGGTGACCGTTTCAAGATCGATCCCCGCCGCCATACTGATAAGCGTGCAGGTATCGGCGACCTTGCCGCAGATCTCTTTGAGAACGGCACCGATCACGTTCGGCTTGACGCCGAGAAAGACGAAATCGCACGCGCGGATCATTTCATCGGGCGTCGAGAGTCTGACGTTCTTCGTCAAAAATGCCTCGGCTTTCTTTTCGTCCTTGTCGTAAACGAGAATTTCGTCAGCCGTTTTTCCGACGGCTCTGAGAAGTGCGCCGCCCATATTGCCGGCGCCGATAAATCCGACTTTCATTGTGAAAAATCCTTTCCGTCCGTTTCAGCGGATCTGTCCGTTTCCTTCGATAATATATTTATAGGTGTTGAGTTCCGAAAGACCCATCGGGCCGCGCGCGTGCATTTTCTGCGTCGAAATGCCCATTTCGCAGCCGAGTCCGAATTCTCCGCCGTCCGTAAAGCGGGTCGAAGCGTTCACGTAGAGTGCCGCACTGTCGATCGTTTTGCAGAAAAGCGCGGCGTTTTCCCCGTTTTCGGTGACGATCGCTTCGCTGTGGTGCGTCGAATGCGCGTTGATATGCGCGATCGCCGCCTTGACGTCCGAAACGGCGGCGATCGCCATTTCGTAGTCGAGAAATTCGGTATCAAAGCTTTTTTCGTCCGCAAATATGCCGTTTTGGAGGTATTTCATGCAAAATTCGTCCGCATGGATCTTCACGGGATGCTCGCCCGCCGATAACACTTTTTCAAGCTCGGGGACGAATTTGGCGGCGATCTTTTCGTGAACGAGGCAGACCTCCGCCGCGTTGCAGACGGACGGGCGGCTCTTTTTCGCGTTTTCGACGATCGAAAGCGCTTTTTTGAGATCCGCGCTCTCGTCGATAAAGATATGGCAGATGCCCGTGCCCGTTTCGATGCACGGAACGGTCGCGTTCTCGACGCACGCGCGGATGAGTCCCTTGCCGCCGCGCGGGATCAGAAGATCGACGAGCCCGTTTGCCGTCATCAACTCGTTTGCGCTCTCTCTCGACGTGTCCTCGATCAGCTGCACGCAATCGCGCGGGAATCCCGCCTCCAGAAGCCCTTTCCGAAGCGCCGAGACGATCGCCTTCGCGCTTTCGTGCGCCTCTTTTCCGCTCCGGAGGACGCAGGCGTTGCCGCTCTTTATCGAGAGCGCCGCCGCGTCCGACGTCACGTTCGGGCGGCTCTCGTAGATGATCGCGAGCACGCCGAAGGGGACGGAGATTTTCGATATTTTCAGCCCGTTCGGGCGCATTTCTTCGGATAGAATTCTGCCGACGGGGTCGGGGAGCGCCGTCAGATCGAGGATGCCCTTCGCCATTCCTTCGATGCGCTGATCGGTCAGTTTCAGGCGGTCAAGCATCACGTCGGAGACGCTTCCCTGCGCCTTTTTAACGTCGGAGAGGTTTGCTTCAAGGATCGTTTCCTTATCGGAGATCAGTGCCGCCGCCATTTTTTCGAGCGCTTCGTTTTTCTCGCTTTCCGATTTGAGGGCGAGGATCGCCGAAGCGGGGCGGGCGTTCCGTAAAATTTCGTGCGTCGTCATTTCATTTGTCCTTTTTGCCGACGAATCGCGTGCCGACCGACTTTCCGTCGATCAGATCGTAAAGAATTTCGGGATTTTTGCCGTTCGCGATGACCATATCGCAGCCGGCGGCGGTCGCGATCTTGGCGGCCGACAGTTTGGTGATCATCCCTCCCGTGCCGACCTCGGACGCGCTGCCGTTGGCGAGCGCTTCGATCTCCTTCGTGATCGTTTTGATCTCGGGGATCAGCTTCGCTTCGGGATCCTTGTGGGGATCCGCCGTGAAGAGTCCGTCGATGTCGGACAGAAGAACGAGCAGATCCGCTTTGATGTGCGCGCTGACGATCGCCGCCAGCGTATCGTTGTCGCCGATCACGAGCTCGCTGACGGCGACCGTATCGTTTTCGTTGATGATCGGGATCGCGTGGAGCGACAAGAGTTTTTCGAGCGTGTTGGTCAGATTGACGGAGCGCTCGCAGTCCTGCAGGTCGTCCGCCGTCAGAAGGACCTGCCCGACGGTGCGGTTATACGCGCCGAAAAGACGGTCGTAGGTGTACATCAGTTCGCACTGACCGACCGCCGCTGCCGCCTGTTTCAGAACGAGTTCCTGCGGGCGCTTGTCGAGGCTCAGTTTCCCCATGCCCATTCCGACGGCGCCCGAGGACACGAGCACGACCTCGTAGCCCGCGTTGCAGATATCGGAGACGACCTTGCAGAAGTTCTCCATCAGACGGATATTCAGATGTCCCGTTTGGTACGCAAGCGTCGACGTACCGATCTTGATCACGATTCTCATAGTAGTTTCCAGCCGTTTTGTTTTGGATTTTGGTCTATTTTATCACAAACGAGTGATAAAATCAACATTTTTGCAATATTTTTTTCGGAATCGGCGAGAATACTTGCAAAGTGCGCGGCAAGAGTGTATAATGAACGGTAAGAATACCACGTAACGAAAAGGAGTTCTATATGTTCAGAATCGCTTCTTACAACGTGCGCCACTGCGCGGATATGCAACTCCGCCCGCACGAATACGCGAAAGACGTCAAGGCGGTCGGCGCCCTTCTCTGCGGCTTCCAGGAGGTCGACGAATACACCTCCCGCTGCTATCTCGACACGGCGAAATATTTCGCCGAAAAGACGGGTTACGACTGCCGCTTCTCGAAATCGATCGACTACAAGGGCGGCGAATACGGTCACTGCCTTCTTTCCTATTATAAGATCCTCTCCCACGAAACGATCCCGCTCTATTCGGTCGGATGCGAAGGACGCTCCGTCGGCAAGAGCGTCGTCCTCATCGACGGCGAGGAGGTGCAGTTCCTCAACACGCACCTCGATCATACGAACAAAGAGCGCCGCGGGATCCAATTCAAAGAACTTTTCGCGCTCGTCGATCAGGACAAGCCTTATCTCATCACGGGCGACTTCAACACGGCGGATTTTACGGAATTCTCCGATTTCGTCGCCGCCGGCGCCTCGCTCGCCAACTGTGACGAGCATTATCTCAAGAGCTTCATTTCGACCGGCAAAGGGATCGACAACATCATCGTATCGAAGCATTTCACGATCGTCAACGTCGGCATTTACGACGAGATCCACTCCGATCACAAGATGATCTACGCCGACGTTGCACGCAAAAAAGCATGAAATATTTACTGAAAGCACTCAAAAAATACCGTCTGCAGGCGATCCTCGGGCCGCTTTTCAAGCTGCTCGAGGCGTCTTTTGAATTGCTCGTGCCGCTCGCCGTCGCTTCAATCATCGACGACGGCATCGGTGCGGGCGACAAAATGCACGTTTTCAAAATGGCGGCGGTCATGGCGCTTCTCGCGTTCGTCGGATACGCTTCTGCCGTTTCGGCGCAGTTTTTCGCCGCGCACGCGGCGGTCGGCTCCGTCAGCCGCCTCAGGCGCGATCTTTTCGAAAAGCTCGAAACGCTGAGTTTTTCGCAGATCGACGAGCTCGGCACCTCGAAAATGATCACGCGTCTGACGAGCGATCTGAATCAGGTGCAGTCGGGCGTCAATCTGACGCTGCGGCTTTTCCTGCGCTCGCCGTTCATCGTCTTCGGCTCGATGGTGATGGCGATGACGATCGATTTGAAGTCGTCTCTGACGTTCGTTTCCGTCATTCCCCTTTTGTCCGTCGTCGTTTTCGGCATCATGCTTCTCACGATGCCGCTCTACAAAAAGGTGCAGAGCAAGCTCGACAAACTGACGCTTTCGGCGCGTGAAAACGTCATCGGCGTGCGCGTGATCCGCGCGTTCTGCAGCGAAGAGCGCCAGAAAGCGGATTTTTCCGAAAAAAGCGCCGATTTCTGCGCGCATCAGCGGCGGGTCGGGCGCATTTCGGCGCTTCTGAATCCGATCACTTACGTGATGATCAACTTCGCCGTCATCGCGCTCGTCTATATCGGCGCGATCCGCGTCGACAACGGGATCCTTTCGCAGGGGCAGGTCATCGCGCTCTACAACTATATGTCGCAGATCCTCGTCGAGCTGATCAAGCTCGCCGATCTCATCATCAATATGACGAAGGCGGGCGCGTGCCTTTCGCGCGTTTCCGACGTTCTCGACCTTGAAAGCGACGAGATCGTCCCCGAAAATCCCGCCGAGACCGACGAAAACGCGCCGTTTGCGATTCGCTTCGAGCGCGCTTCCCTGACCTACGCGGGCGACGGCGCGCCCGTTCTTTCCGATATCGATTTCGGGATCCGGAAGGGACAGAGCGTCGGCGTCATCGGCGGCACGGGTTCGGGAAAGACC
>JAZLHQ010000156.1:0-6714 GCA_045616925.1 Eubacteriales bacterium
CAATCTGATCAAATGCAACGCTTCGATTTCGGGCGCCGAGTGCGGTTGTCAGGCGGAGGTCGGAAGCGCCTGCGCGATGGCGGGAGCCGCTATGGCGGGGCTTCTGGGACTTTCGATCCCGCGCATCGAATACGCCGCCGAGATCTGCATCGAGCATCATCTGGGGCTCACCTGCGATCCGATCTGCGGACTCGTGCAGATTCCGTGCATCGAGCGCAACGCGGTCGCCGCGATGCGCGCGGTGAACGCCGTCAACCTCTCGACGTTTTTGTGCAGCACGCGTAAGATCTCCTTCGATAAAGTCGTTTCGGCGATGCTCGAAACGGGCGTTCATATCGCAAAAAGCTACCGCGAGACGTCCGAAGGCGGTCTTGCCAAGCTGAAAATCAACTGATAAACGGAACCGCCGCCAAGCACGGCACGCGCCCGGCGCCCCACGCCTTGCCTTCCCCTGAGGGGAAGCCGAGGCATTGGCGTCTTTGATTCTGACGGTTCGACATACTTTCGGAGCAAATCGAAAGATCTGCTCCGCTTTTTTTATCCGGATCCAAAGAAAAATCTTGCAATCCGGCCGGAAATATGCTATAATATGCTATTATATTATGCAAACGGGGAGGGTGAAGAATGAAAGAAGAAAAATCGGCTGAAAAGAAGTCGAAAAAGCAAAAAAAACCGAAGAAATGGGTCAGACGCAGGCATAAAGTCGTCAGAGACCTCGCAAATCTCGTCATTTACCCCTTTTCCCGCATCAAATACGGTCTTCATGTCGAAAAGATCAAAAACAGCCGTAAAAAACAGTACCTTCTTCTCTATAATCACCAGACCCCGATGGATCAGTTCTTCGTGGGAATGACCGTGCGCGAGCCGGTCTACTACCTCGCGACGGAAGATATTTTCTCAAACGGACTTTTGTCAAA
Organism: Eubacteriales bacterium; assembly: GCA_045616925.1. Classification (GTDB taxonomy): domain Bacteria; phylum Bacillota; class Clostridia; order Oscillospirales; family CAG-272; genus JAZLHQ01. The sequence continues at coordinate 918 of JAZLHQ010000156.1, forward strand.
GCTGCTGAAATTCCTCGTCGCGCCGATCCCGATCAAGAAGCAGTCGCTCGACGTGCGCGCAGTTCTCAACTGCTTGAAGGTCGCCAAAGAGGGCGGTTCGATCGCGATCGCGCCCGAAGGAAACCGCACGTACAGCGGCAGAACCTGCTATATCGCGCCCTCGATCGCGTCCCTTGCGCGCAAATTGCAGATCCCGATCGCGTTCGTGCGCATCGAAGGCGGTTTCGGCGTACAGCCGCGGTTCTCCGACCGCGTCCGGAAGGGCAGAGTAAACGTCTTCGTCTCGAAGATCCTCGATGTCGCCGAAGTCGCCCAAATGGACGACGCGGCGCTTTACGAAACGATCGTCAGAGAGCTTTCGGTCGACGAAGCGAACGACAAAAATACGTACAGATCGAAACACGCGGCGGAATATGTCGAGCGCGCGGCTTACGTCTGCCCCGACTGCGGATTTTCGACGTTTTACAGCCAAAAAGACCTCGTAACCTGCGAAAAATGCAAAAAAAGCGTGCGTTATCTGCAAACGACGGCGCTCGAAGGCGTCGGATTCGACTTTCCGTTCCGCTATTATGCAGACTGGTACGATTATCAGAACGCCTTCGTCAACAAAACGGATACCGAGCTTCTGAAAGATTCTCCGCTCTTTACGGATACCGTCAAGATCTATGCGGTCGGTGCGGAGAAGAAAACGCTCGTCGAAAAGAACGTCATGATCTCCCTTTTCGGCGACAGGATCGAAACGAACGGCGAAAAAACGACGCCCGTCTGGGATTTTTCGACGCTCAAGGGCGCGGTCGTCGCGGGACGCAACAAACTGAATCTTTACGACGGCGCCGAGGTCTGGCAGATCCGCGGCGACAAGCGCTTCAACGCGCTCAAATACGTCAATTTCTATTTCAGACGCCAAAATCAGCTGAACGCGGGAAAGGAAAAGCGAGATGACGAATTTCTGGGACTATAATGTATGGGGGACGATCAGCATCTTCGCGGTGCTGCTCGGAAGCCTTCTCGTCGGAAACGTTTTGCAGAAAACGATCCCTTTTTTGAAAAATTCTCTGATCCCGACCTCCGTTTTGGGCGGACTCATTCTGATCGGTGTCGCGGCGATCTATAAGGCGATCACGGGCAATATCATGTTCGATACCGTCTTTTTCGGCGGCAACGGCACGGATCTGCTCGAGATCATCACCTATCACGCGCTGGCGCTCGGCTTTATCGCCTCGACTCTGCAGGATACGGGCAAAAAGATCACGAAATCGAGAACGGGCGAGATCTTCAACACGGGTCTGACGACCGTCGCGACCTATTTGATCCAGGGCATCGTCGGCTTTGCGATCACGCTGATCGCCGCCAAAGTAATGACGGATTTCTTCCCGGCGGCGGGCATATTGCTTCCGTTCGGCTACGGGCAGGGAACGGGACAGGCGCTCAACTACGGTACGATCTACGAAACCGATTTCGGCTTCGTCGGCGGCAAGAGCTTCGGACTGACGATCGCGGCGCTCGGATTTCTGAGCGCGAGCATCGGCGGCGTCATCTATCTGAACGTGATGAAGCATTTCGGCAAGCTGAAGATCGCCGCGGACAAATTCTCCGCGAAAGAGACTGAAGCCGGTGCCGACGACGAGATCCCCGAGAACGACAGTATGGACAAAATGACCGTGCAGGTCTCTCTGATCGTCGTCACGTATTTCATCGCGTACGCGATCATGTATCTTCTCGGCAAGCTTCTTCCGGGGCTTCGCTCGGTCGTCTACGGCTTCAACTTTCTGATCGGCGTTTTGTCGGCGATCCTCGTCAAAGCGATCCTCAAGTTCCTTCGCAAAAAAAATCTCGTCAAAAAGCAGTACGTCAGCAACGCACTGATGACGCGTATCGGAAATTTCTTCTTCGACATTATGATCGTCTCGGGCATCGCGGCGATCCGCCTCGGCATCCTTGAAAAGTACTGGGGCATCATCATCATCCTCGGCGTCGTCGGCATGATCATCACGTTCCTCTATACGCGTCTGACGGCGAAGCTTTTGTTCCCCGACTATCCCGAAGAGGAATTTCTGATGATGTACGGTATGCTGACGGGCACGGCCAGCACGGGCGTGATCCTTCTGCGCGAGGTGGACGGCGAATTCCGCACGCCTGCCGCGGAGAATATGGTCTATCAGAACCTGCCCGCGATCGTCTTCGGCTTCCCGATGATGCTTTTGGCGACTATCGCGCCCCAAAAGCCGACGCTGACGATGATCATCTTATGCGCCTATTTCCTCGTTCTCAACGTGATCCTCTTCCGGAAATTCATTTTCAGAAAACGGAAAAATAACGGCGATCTTATCGACATAAGGAGAAAAAATGATACTCGGCATATTTTTTATCATTCTTCTGATTATCGCCATTCCGATCGCTCTTGCGTTTATTCCGGCAAAAATCGCTGAAAATAAGGGATACAGTTTCGGCGGTTTTCTGGTACTCGGCATCTTCTTTTTCATGGTTGCTCTTATCGTCGCGCTTTGTCTTGACGACAAAAAAGCGCAGATGAATCAGATACATGACGCCGTTAATAACGCAAGCAAATCAAGCAGCATAGCGGACGAACTGCAAAAGCTCAGCAATCTTTATCGGCAGGGAAGTATCAGCGAAGAAGAATACAACCGGCTGAAAGCGAATTTGATTTACGGTGCCAATCAAAGCCGTATAAAGAAATGCTCCTTTTGCGGTGAATCAAACTCTGGTTCGGCGCAGTATTGCAAAAATTGCGGCGCAAAACTGTAAAAAGTTATACCCGATAGGAGAAATCTTATGGAAAAAGGCGTTTTGCCTGAATTCCGTTTCCGCCGCGCGGACAAAAACGACGCGGAAAAGGTCCTTGCGCTTTACGAATCGGTCAAGGGACAAGAATTCTGCGTCTGGAACGAATACTACCCGTCCTCCGACGACGTCGCGAACGATCTTGCAAACGACGACCTCTTCGTCCTCGAATCGCGCGGCTCGATCGTGGGAGCTGTCTCGATCGTTCCGGAAAACGAGCTTGACGCTTTTGACTGTTGGGAGTCCTGTGAAAACGCCGCCGAATTCGCGCGCGTCGCGATCGCTCCCGCGTATCAAGGCAAAGGACTCGCGCGCGTGCTCGTTCGGAACGTGCTTGACGTTATGAAAGAGCGCGGCGTCGAAAACGTGCATATATCGGTCGCGAAGAAGAATCTGCCCGCGAAAGAAACGTACGCCTGCCTCGGTTTCAAAACCGTCGGCAGCGCCGAAATGTGGGGCAATTCCTACGACCTCTGCGAATATAACTTAAAAACCGTCTGACGATCGTCAGACGGTTTTGTTGATTCAGACCTTTTTTCGGGAGAATAAATTTGATAATTTTGCACGAAGACCCGTTTTCGGTTGCTCCGGATAGGTGAAGGTCAGTTTTTTATCCTCTTTGGAAGCGTTCGGCGCATATTTACGTCTGATATATTCTTCCCATTCGGGGTCGATGTAGGGCAGAGGGTCGTCTCTGTGCGCTTCGTAATATTCGTAATTCTCTTCGCATATAAGGACAGTAACCTTTTGAAAGTTGTCTTCGCCCATTTGCTTTTTGAGATTCACCATCCACAAGGCAAAAGTTTTGAGATTGTTTCTTTTTACCATAACCTCGCACGTTTCTTTCGAAGCCTGAAAGCAGATGTAATTGTAGTTTTCTTTCATAAACGGTACGATCATGTAGACCATGTTGCAAAACCTCAGTATGGCGTACTGATCGGAATACCAGATCGTGCGTACAAAACCGTCGTCAAAATATTTCCGGAAATTATGATATAAATTCTCATAATTGACCGGCTGATTATTCCGTGAAGGCTCATACGAGGGGGAATCGACGTTTTCCTGCATACTTTGCTCCTAATAAAAGAAAATTTTGTATTTCTTTTGCCGTTTTAAGTCCTTGCGAAGATCTTGCGGTTTTTGAAGGATAAATACTCCGCCGGGTGAAAAACGATGATTATTGCGTTATGTTTACACGGTCTTGAATATGTTTGAGAAAGGGGAGGGGACGAGCGCCTTCGAGCCGTGGAGCTTCGAGAGCGTCAGACACCAGAGCGCCTTCGGCAGAGGGATCGGCACGAAAACCATAGGATTGACCTTCATCAGATGGAACATCGCCGCCGCTGAGTCGGCAAGACTGTTGCACTTGTGGCTCAGATATACGTTCTTTCTGCCGAGTCTTTCGATCAGACGGTCGCCGACCTCGTTGATCGCGCAGTCGCCGACGATGAGGACCTTGCCCTCGATCGCGTCGATCTCCTTCGGGTCGTGCCCCATGCCCATGACCATCGTCCAGCCGCCCTTGCCGCCGTGGTCGTTGTAGAGGATCTGGAGAAGCGTCAGAGGATTGTTCTGACAGCCCTGCTTGCAGCAGCGCTTCTTTCCCTTGATCACCTTGACGTCCGGCGGGTACGCGTCGTAAAGATCCGTCGGATATTTCGTGTTGTACATAGAGACGTCGCCTTCGATTTGGATATCGTCAAGGGATTCAACGCCCTCGGAGTAGCCGCGTTCGACGGCGATCTTCAGATGCGGAACGTCGTCAAGCGTGAGTCCGTAGACGCTCGCGCCGACCATATCGGTCGCGACGACGTTTTTGCCCGCAACGAGCACGCGCAGGGGAAGGACCGCCTTGTCCGCGAGCGCCGTGACGGGGTAATGACCGTAGATCGTTCCCTCAACACCCTCGAGAATGGTGAAATCGGGGCGCACGTAGCCGAGCACGTCGACGAGCTTGTTCGCCAAGTTGTAGTTGTGGTCGAATCCGCGCGCGGACTGGCAGGGAAACGCCCACTGGTTCTTAACTCCCAGCGTCACGCCCGCCATCGAGTGCGTTTTCAGCTTGGGAAGGCTTATATAGAGGTTCTTGTCGCGGTTTTCGATGAGATTTTTTACGACGAAACGCGGCATTTCGAAGGTCGTCGAGACGTAGCCGTCGGGGGAATCCTTGACGGATGCCGTGCCCTTGAATTCATAGGTCACGGTCTTGTCCTCGTCGAGATAGACGGGGACGGCGCCGGTGCGGCGGCAGATCTTGTCGTATCCCGTGACGGCAAAGACGAGACGGGTCGCGTTGCTCTGGGTCGAATTTTCGAAGAGATAGACCTTTTGGGCGCCGTGCTCGTTCCAGTATTCGATCGCGGCCTCCACGGCTTCCGGACGGGTGTAGCAGTAGGGCTGCCCGTCGATGCCGTTCGGCTTGATGAAGACTTCCTTGCTTTCCTTGAGCAAAGCTTCGCCGCCCGCGCGGTCGAAGATCTCGTAGATCGCCGTCTTGAGCTCCGCCTTGAGGGCGTCGTTCAAGGGTCTATACTCGGTAAGACTTTCCGTCTGATGGGGCGCGCTTAAATGGCGCACGTAAACGGTGGCTTTCACTTCCATGGCTTCGTTCCTTTCCGATGCGTTCAATATCGAAATTACATAGTCAGTATAGCACGTTTCATACGGATGATCGCGCTTTACGTGATGATAAATTCAGGTGGGATCTTATCTGCGCTTATACAGCACGATCTCCGGGTCGGCTCCGCCGCACTTTTCGCATCCTCCGCACGCGCAGAGTCTTTCGCATTCTTTACAACAATCTAAAAGAGAGTCAGTAGACCGTCAACGGTCAACTGACTCTCTTCAAATCGATCGAAACGCCGGTTTTTAAGCAAGCCAGCTCATACTATTCCGCGTGTTGCAAAAATGCCGCAAAAGCGCGTCGCCGATAAAAACCCGGTGAGATTATTCCCACTCTTTACCTTTTTTCTGGTACCTGCTCCAAAACCCCATA
>JAZLHQ010000157.1:0-2237 GCA_045616925.1 Eubacteriales bacterium
GGCTACGATCCGACTTCCCTCGGCACAGGTGGTGTTGGAGAGGTCGACGTAGAACATAACGCCGGTCACGCCGGTGACGTCGAAGCTTTCCTTGAAGTACAGTTCAACTTCGGCTTTGTTCGTGCCGTCCTGGCAGCAGCCGAACGTGACTGCGTTGCCGAATACGGCTTTGTTGGTGTCGACAACGGCAGTATCAGCGGAGTTGCCGCCGATCTTCTTTTCAGCATCGAATTCGTCGAGACTTTCAATACCGATGCGGTACTTGACGGAAGCCTTACCGAACGGCGTATCGGGAACGGTCAGACCGGACGGAACCGTCGTATCGGGAGCTGCCGCGACGATCAGAGCTGCGGGGATCGCCATAGCGGCGACGAGAAGCAGGCAGAGAAGGGATTTTGCGAGTTTCTTCATGATTTTTCTCCTTTAATGATAATTTGATCTTTAGATCCGCAAATATATTAACACATCTATAACGGTATGTCAATACGCCCTTGCATTTTTTGTCAAAAGCAACGAAAATGCAGGGGCGTATTTTGTGCAATATACCGATTATTTTCCGGCGTCCGTCACGACGAAGGTCGTCACGGAGTGCGGGGAGAGAGAATAGCCGAGGGAGGGATCCATTCTGCCGAGATCGTCGAGATCGTGGCGCTGCGAGGTCTCGAAGACCTCGACGTGACAGCCCTTGTACTGCGCGGGCAGAAGAATATTCGAAGGCGCGCGTCCCGTGTTCACGAAAACGAGATAAGTCTGCGATTTCTCGTCGTTCCTGTAAGCGGAGACCTTCACGTCGGTGACGCCGTAGCTCGCCTGGATCCGCTCGGAGCCGATGATGAACTTCGAATAGTTGCCCATCGCCCACATACGCTTGCTGACCTCGTAGCTGCCGTTATGCACTTCGATGAAGCTGTATTCGTCGGTCATCATGCTGACCCAGAATTCCCAGCTTTCGCAGTTGAGGATCGTGAAATCCTCGTAGATCACGCGCGCAAGCTCGAGCGCGCCGTCGATGCCCGTGACGTTCGAGCAGAATTCCGTCTGATGCAGGGGAACGTCGGTAAGACCGAGCGATCTCCAGAGGCGGTAGAACGTGGCTTTTCCGGAGGCGTCCACGTTGTAGGAATGGCAGCCGAAGTGGTCGATATAGCCCTTGAGTTCGGGATTTTCGGCGAGCGCTTTCGCGAGCGCGTCCGCGTATCCGACGGCGTTCCACTGGGATCCCTCGGGGAAGGAGACCTTGACGTCGGTGATCCCGCGCTTCAGAAGCTCCTTGGCGACGAGAAGATCGACCTTGACGACCTCGTCGGGCTCGTAGTGGCAGCCCTCCTGCCAGTTGCCGGACTTGCCCCAGTCGCCGCTCGGCTCGTTGATCGGGCTGATGTATTCGATCGTATAGCCCTTCTTTTGGAAGACCTCGACGATATCGGCGCAGTAGACGGCGAAGGCGCTGTAATATTCGGGTTTCAGATTGGAGGTACCGGTCTTGTTGCCGGAGGTGAAGCTGCTTTTCGTCATATAAGCGGGGGGACTGTTGACGAAGAGCGTGATATGATCGGCTCCGCGCGCGATCGCCATATCGAGAACGGCGATCGAACCCGCGTCGCGCTTGAGATCGTATTCGCGTGAGCCGTCCTGCTTTTCAAGGGACGGAACGGTCTTGAGCTCCTCTCCGCGCTCGCTCATCGGAAGCCCCGCGCCGACGTTGAAGCGGTAGGAGTTCATGCCGATGCCTTTTTCCTTGTCGTAGAGAAGATCCATGCAGGTCCTTAACTGCATGGGGCTCAGATATTCCTGCACTTTTCCGACCCAGCAGCCGGATGCGCCCATGTAGAGGATCTTCTGATAGCGCGTGTCGGGATTGACGGTGACGGGAATCGTCGCCTTGTTGAAGCCCGCGTTGATCGCGGGCTGGTAAGCGGTCGTGACTTTTTCGGTCGTTACTTTCGTGTCTTTGCTGTTCATGGTCGTATCGGAGGAATCCGATTTTTTCTCCTTGCCGCAGCCGAAGAGGCAGAGGAGGGAAAGAATCACGATCCCCGCAAAAATCAATGTTCTTTTCATATTTTATTTGTAAAGCGGATATTTTGCGCAGATCGCGGCGACTTCGGCGCGCATCGCGTCCGCGTTTTTGAGGAAGGTCTCTTCGTCGGCGCACGTCTGGCGGATCAGCTTCGCAAGCACTTTGAAATCGCTTTCGACGAGGCCTCTCGTCGTTGCGGCGGGCGTTCCGACGCGGA
>JAZLHQ010000158.1:0-6578 GCA_045616925.1 Eubacteriales bacterium
ATCACGAACTGCTCGGTGACGGGCGTGACGATCACGGGACACCGCGACGTCGGCGGTATGTTCGGCGACATCGCGAACTGCACGGTTGAAAACTGCACGGCGACGAACGTTTCCGTCACGGCGACGGGCAACTCCGTCGGCGCGTTCGCCGGCAACAACCACGATACGAAGGTCTCGAATTCCTCGGTAACGGGCACGGTCGTTGACACCGCGGGCAACAATATCGGCGCGTTCGCCGGCTACACGTCGGGCACGTCGGATTATCAGAACTGCACGTACGATTCGTCAAAGTGCAGTCTTGACCCGATCGGCAAGGACAACGGCCACACGGGCGAGATCAAGGACGTCAACAGCGGGAAGATCAATCTTCCCGCCGACGTCTTCACGTCGGTCAAGTGGAACGCGGGCTACGTCGGATCTTCGGCGAACTTGCAGGGATACAAGAACATGATCAAGCCGAACGGCGGCGGTTATATTTATACGGACGTAATAACGGTTAAGAAGGCGGGTACAACCGTCTTCTTCTCCTCTTCTTCGGCACCTTCCGCGCGCGCATACGTTTTTTCGGTCTGGAAGAACGACGGCGGCTCGTGGAAAATGGATCTTTCGGTGCCGCAGTATTCGGGCGGAGACACGAACGTGCAGACGCTTGAAAACGGCGTTTACACCTTCGCCTACACGACCTCCTCCGACAACGAGCATATCCGCGTCTGCGCTTCCGCTTCGAGCGTATCGGCGGCGCCGACGCTCTATACGGCAGACGAAGGGAAGACCGGCACCGCAAAAGCGTACTTCGATACGCTCGGCGCGGCGACTCACACAAACCTTTCGGGCAAAACGATCAACTTTATCGGCGACAGCTATTTCGAGGGCAACGGTCTCGGAACGAATCAGGTCTGGTGCATAAGACTTGCGATCAAATACGGGATGCAGTATCAGAATTACGGCATCAACGGCGCGATGACCTCTACGAACGGAGGTCACGACCCGATGGTCAACCGCATCGATTCGATGGCGGACAACGATCCCGATATCGTGATCTTCGAGGGCGGAAAGAACGATTTCAACAACTCGACCCCGATCGGAACGATCGATTCGACCGACACGAACACGTTTATGGGCGCTCTCAACGTCGCGATCACGAAATTGAAGGCGAAATATCCGAACGCGACCCTGATGGGCGTGACGGTCTGGAATTTCTCCGGTTCCAAAACGGTCGGCGGCAAAACGCTCACCTGCAACGATTACGCGGACGCGATGATCGCCGTCTGCCAAAAATACGGGATCCCGTGCTTCGACGCGCGCGATAAGACCCTGTCGGGCGTCGATATGACGAGTTCGAGCTTCCGCTCGTCTTACTGTATGACGTCAACGGACGTCAGCCACCTGAACGACGCGGGGCACAGGCTCTTTTTGCCGCAAATCGAGGCGTTCATCGCCGAAAACTATAAAAAGTGAGGTAAAAAATGAAAAATCATTCGAAAATCTTCTGGGGACTCGCTCTCATTCTTCTCGCCGCGGGACTTCTTCTGATGGCGTTCGCGCCCGAGCTCGGGATCGTAAAATTGCCCTTCTGGAAGCTCGTTCTCGGACTTCTGATCGTTTACTGGATCCTCGACAACGTCCTTTACGGCAAAACGCTCGGAGAGCGGCTTGACGTTTTTCTGCCGCTTGCTCTTTTGTTCGTGATTTTCAAGAAAGAGATCTTCGATCTTACGGGCGGGGATGCAGACAAGGTCAAGTCTTGGCTCGTGATCGTAGCGGGCGTCGTTCTGACGGTCGCCGTTCACGTCCTCTTCGATCAGGTCAAAACGGTGAAAAAGGAAAACACGCAAGCGGTATCGGAGCAAAAATCGAGCCGTTTTTCGGACTCGAACTGCGTATTTGACGCCGCGGATACGAGAATGCACCGCGTTTCCAACCGTTTCGGCGAAATGCGCGTCACGTTCAAGAACACGGACGTCGTGAACGTCACGTCCGACGTTTTGCTCGACGTCGACAACAGCTGCGGGCAGATCACGGTGACGGTGCCCGCCGAATGGGAAGTCGTATCTTGCGTCGACAATTCGCTCGGCAGCGTCGAGATCCGTCAGAACCGCGTGCAGGGCGCAAGACGCCTCGTCGTCAGCGGCAAAAACCGCTTCGGTGAAGTGGAGATCAAATAAAACAAAAAAAACAGTTCGCATAGCGAACTGTTTTTTTGATGCAATCAAAGCGGGTATTCGGTCGGTGCGATCGTTCTCCGTAGGGGCGACGTGAGTTGCGCACGTCCGTGCGCAATCTCGTTTGATCGCCCGCTTGCCTCCCTTGTGCAAAGGGAGGTGGCACGCGAAGCGTGACGGAGGGATTGTCGGCAAACGATTTCAATATTCCTTCATTTGTACCGATTCCTTACCATCCCCCACCGCTTCGCGGACAGTTTCCCGCAGGAAAACATTCCCTTCTGCACAAGGAGCCTTTCCGGTTCCCGTATGAACCGGCGTTTTTGTATTGGATTACAGCACTTTTTCGGTCAGAACGCGGTAGATTTCATCCGCGATGCGCTTGGCGCCCGCAGACGCGGGATGCAGATGGTCGCCGCAGTCGTAGGCGGGAAGGAGAGCCGTCTCTCTATCGGGATCGCGAAGCGCGAGATCGAGGTCGGCAACGCCGTCCGAGATCTTCTGCATTCTGATCCACTCGTTGAACTTGCAGCGGATACGGTTGCGCTCCTCGTTGTAGGTGCGCCAGCCTTCGATCGGCGTCACCGTGCAGAAGACGATCTTGAGTCCCATTCTGTGCGCCGTCTCCGCGTAGAACGTAAGTCCCTTCGCGAGCTGCTCCGCAGTCGGCAGATCGCTCCACGGACGCGTCGCGGACGAGCCGTCCGGATGGATGAGGTCGTTGACGCCGTGCAGGACGACGACCGCTTTCGCGCCGCTCACTTCGCATTCGTGCTCGAAGCGCTTGACGCCCGTCGCGCCGTTCTGACGGTATTTCTGCGCCGTGTATTCGCGCAAAATGCGGTTTCCGCTGACGCCGCGGCGCGCAACGGAGAAGGGATCGCCGTTCTTTTCAAACAGCATCGCAAGCTCTTCGGGCCAGGACTGCGCCGTGATCGAGTCGCCGAAGGCGACGATCGCGCCGTTTTCCTCGTCCGTCAGGGCGTCCATACCGACGAGAAAGCGGTAAGAGCCCTCGTCGCGCAATTCTTCGAAGGGTAATTCGGCAGCTTCGCAGAAATCGCCGCTGATGAAGAAGTGAAGGCTTCTCGGACCGCTGGTCGAAGTACCGGCGGAGAGGTTCGTAAAGCCCTTCATATAGATATTTACGCAGAGCGTGTCGCCCGCCTTTACGTCGATCTCGACGGGGTCGGAAAGATAATCGCGCGCTTTGCCGAGTACGACTTCGTTTTCGCCGCCGAATGTCACGCGGCGCGCGCTGCCCGCGATCTGCGAGGGCGTGCCGGCGACGCCCTTGCCGAGCGTCACTTTGTCGATCTTCACGTTCTCGTCGACGTAATAGCTTGAGAGCGTCAGACGGATTTTTTCGGCGTCGTAGGGGCAGACGACGGGATAGCGCAGAGTCAGATCCTTTCCGTAAGATTCGGCGAGGCGCTGGTGAAGCGAGTGTGCGCATCCGAAAAAGGAGACCCATTTCTGATTGTTTTCCATAGTATTCCTCTTAATTTTTGAATTAAAGTTTGATTCCGTTCAGTTTGAGAAGCGCGCGTGCCGATTCGACCGAGTCGATGCCCGTCAAATTTTTGATCGGCGCGAATTCTTTTTCGCGCACGATCTCGAAGGGCAGGCAGCGGGGGCTATACTGCACGAGGTCGAGGATCAGCTGTTCGAATTTGAAGGCGTTCGGTTCCTCCGGCTTGACGGGAGCGCCGTTTTCGTCGATATACGGTACTTTTTTCTTCACCGCGTGGACGGGGAGGCTCTCGCCGAGCACGTCCGTCAGGAAATCGAGCTTGAAGAGGTAGTTCGAGATCACGCCGAAGGCGTAGACGAGCTCACCGTTTTCGTCCCGCAGATTTGCCATTTCGTCGCTCAGTTCGTAGTACTCGACGATCGCGGGATGCCCGTTCTCAAGGCAGAGAGCGCCGACGCGCTCGTCGGGCGCGTTCTTCCGGATGACCTTCGCGACGCATTCGACGTTCTCAAGGATCGCCGCGCCGACGAAGGCGGGATCGTTGATCTTCTGCAGAACGTTGTCGACGTTGAAGGCGGAAACGTGCGTAACGCCCGCTTTCCGCATCTCTTCGACGAGACCCAGACGGTTCATCGACTGGAACCAGCCGCCGTTTCCGTTCGGCGAGGTCGCGACCGCGTCCTTTTCTTCGAGCAGCATTTTGCCGTCGAAGCCGACCGCGGGCGCCATCTGCTGCCTAAAGAAGCGGATGTGCTTCTCGTCGTAGCCGAAATAGTTATGTTCCTTGAAGAAAGCGACGGTCTGATCGTTGTTTTTCTCGCTCGTCATAACGTAGAGCGGCATATAGGTGCCGCATTTCTTCACGACGTCGAGAATATTGTTGATAATGCACTCGAAGATGTAAAGATCCTTCGTGATGCCGACGTTGTAAGTGCCCTTCGGCTTGTCGGCGCCGAGGCGAGTGCCCTGACCGCCCGCCAGCAGAACGGCGGCGATCTGTCCTTTTTTCAGAGCTTCGAGACCTGCTTTTTCGTATTTTTCGCGGTTTTCGTCGATCTCATGGGCGGTCAGAGCGCCGAGCGGCTCGATTTTACCGCGTTCGTTCGCCGCGTCCGGCTGACGGATCAGATCGACGAGGGAAAAATCGAGCGTTTCGATCTGATTGAGCAGTTTTTTGCGCTGCCTAACGGAAAGCTCATCGTAGAAGCGGAGGAGCTGTTCCTGTCCCTCTTTTTTGAGAAGTGCCTGTGCCTGTCTTTTATTCATGTTGTCCTCCGGCTTTGATGCCGATCATTCTGAACTGATCGAGTTTTCGGATCGTGAAAACGGCAAAGCCGTTTTCATATTGGAAGGGGATCTCTTCTCCGGTCGCGAGATCCGTGATCGCGGCGGGCTCAATGGGACATCTGACCTTTACCGTGAAATCGGGAAGCGTCAGATGCTCTTCGGTGATTTTCAGATCGACGAAGCTGAGATAAAGTTCGTCTTTATTGTCAAAGCCGACGATCTCGACCTGCCACGGCGCGTCCGACGAGAACGCGCGCTCCCGAATGGGCACGCAATAAAGGCAGAGATCGCGGATCAGATGCCTGTATTGGAGGCGCGGATCCGCTTCGATCGGCGCCAGACTGAAGAATACTTTTCCGCGCCCGAAGTCGACCTCCGCCGCCATCGGGACGTCGGTCAGAAGTCCCGGCGGATTCGAATGGATCGACGCGAAGCGGTGCTTGTCGTCTCCGAGGTCGTAGGGAAGCATCAGATGCGCCAAGATCTTTGCCGACTTGTTCCGAATCTCCACGGTCGGGAGCTTTTGGTCGACGGCAAGGGGGTATTTTTCATTGAAGCCGCCGAAAAGATCTTCGTAACCCTCGGCGGGCGCCAGATAGGTGAATTTTGTCTTCGTTTCGCCGGTCTTTTCGCTGTCGAAGAAAATTGTCAGAAATTCCGGCTGTCCCGAGCCGCTGAAATAGAGTTTTCCGCCGTTTCTGACGTAGGAAACGACTTTTTCGACCGCCTCTTCGGAGAGTCCCGCGACGGCGGGCGCCATCAGAAGGGAATAGGCCGAGAGTTCCTTTTCATCGGGCATCATCCCGCCCGCGACGACGTCCGTCGGGACGTTCTCGCTGACGAGCGTTTTCACGAGCTCGACCGAGCAGGAGCGGCTGTCGAGATCCCTGCCGAGTGGGTCGTATCTGCCGGTACCACTATATAGAACGCCGACGTTTTTCATCGGCTTTCCTTTGAAATACTTTTCAAACGGCATCGCCGCCTCGAACGCGGCGCCGATCTTCCGATAGAGGCGCTTGTCGAGCGTGCCGACGGGATCCATCGCGTCGATGACGAAGGAGGCGCCGTGGTGCGCGGCGGTCAAGAGGATCTCCTGCGATAAAACGGTGTGCGATTTCGTCATCGTGTGCGCGGAAAGATTCGGCGTGCAGCGGCCGATCATATATTCGAACGGCTGATTCTTCGTGACCGCGCGGAAATATTTGCAGACGAAGGACTGGCGGTAAAGGTCGCCGTAGACGTCACCGCCGCAGTAGTCGGAGAATCCGACGATCTCTTCGGTCAGCGCCTGCCGCCAGTCGTCGTTCGCGCTGTACGCGCAGTTGTATTCGATCGTGACGTTCGGCATCACTTTTTTCGTGTGATCGGTGACTTCCTTGACGAATTCCTTGAGCCAGAGCCGGCGCACGCGCTGAAATTCGAGCCATTCGGGCGATCCGACGGGCTCGGAAAGCGGCAGTTCGTCTTTTCCGGAGAACTTTTTCCATTTTTCAAGGCAGAAATTGCAGTGGCATACGCCCGACCAGTAGGGCATATCGTAGAAAATGCCGTCGGTCTTAAAATAATCGGCGATCTCCGAGATCTGCTCCTTGACGAAAGCAAGATAATCGGGATTATTCGGGCAGAGATGCCCATAGCGGCTGCCGCGCTGATAG
>JAZLHQ010000159.1:0-2976 GCA_045616925.1 Eubacteriales bacterium
TCGTCGACGGGCATCGCGTCTACGAAGCGGATATCAAGGAGGGTTTCGTTTTCGTGATGGGCGACAACCGCAACAATTCGAAGGACAGCCGTATGCTCGGACAGATCGACGAGCGCGCCGTCATCGGCAAAGCCGTCTTCCGCTACTTCCCGCTCGACAAATTCGGCTCGCTTTACAAAAAAGAGGATGAGAAATGATCGATTTTTCTCTCGTATGCGATAAAATCAAGCGCGTCGTTCTCAAGTGCGGAGAAACGATGCTCGGCGCCGACGAAAATCAACTCGGCGTCGAAATGAAGAGCGGGATTAACAATCCCGTGACGAAATACGACAAAATGATCCAAAAAACGCTCGAAAAGGAGCTTTTGTCCATTCTGCCCGAGGCCTACTTCGTCGGCGAAGAGGATCTCGGTGAAAACGCGTCCGCGCGTCCCGACGCCGTTTACAAATATATCGTCGACCCGATCGACGGAACGGTGAATTTTTCGCGCGGACTTCATCTGAGCGCGATCTCGGTCGCGCTGCTCGAAAACGACGTCCCTGTGATCGCCGTCTGCCTCGATCCCTACACGAACGAGCTTTACGAAGCGATCCGCGGGCGCGGCGCTTATCTGAACGGGAAACAGATCCACGTTTCCGACAAGCTTCTCAAAAACGGCATTTTCTGCTCCGGCAGCGCGCCCTATTACGCGGAGCTTCGCGAAAAGACCGCAAAGATCCACGCCTCTCTTTACGCAAAGGCGGCGGATTTCCGCCGCACGGGCAGCGCCGTCATCGAGCTTGCGGCGCTCGCGGCGGGCAGATTCGAACTTTTCTTCGAACTCAGGCTGATGCCGTGGGACTACGCCGCCGCTTCTCTTCTGATCGAAGAGGCGGGCGGAAAAATCACGACGATCGACGGCGATCCTCTTTCCTTCGACCGTCCGACGTCCGTACTCGCCACCAACGCAAAAGAAGATTATCTCAAGTATTTAAGGTGAAATTATGCCATCTTCAACGATTCAATGGTTCCCCGGCCACATGGCGAAAACGCGCCGTCTGATGGCGGAATCGCTCCCGCTCGTCGATCTCGTCATCGAGATCCGCGACGCGCGCATTCCCCTGTCGAGCGCAAATCCCGAGATCGTGCGCATCTGCCGCGACAAGCCGAGACTCATTCTGCTTTCCAAATCGGATCTTTCCGATCCCTATATCAATCAGTTATGGAAAAGATCCTTTCAGAGCGAAGGGACCGAGGCCGTATTCTGCGATTTCGTGACCGGAAAAGGTCTTTCCGAGATCGCAGACGCGATCAAGCGCATGATGGCGGACAAACTCGCGCGCTACGAAGCCAAAGGAATGGCGGGAAAATACATACGCGCGATGGTCGTCGGCATCCCGAACGTCGGCAAATCCTCGTTCATCAACCGCTATTCCGGTACGAAAAAAGCGAAGGTCGAGGATCGCCCCGGCGTGACTCTTGACCGCCAGTGGGTCCACACGACCCTCGGCGTCGATCTGCTCGATATGCCCGGCGTTCTGTGGCCGAAATTCGAGGATCCGACCGTCGGCGAGAATCTTTCCATGACGGGCGCGATCAAGGACGACGTCGTCTATACCGAAGAGGTCGCCTGCAGACTCTGCGGACGGCTGCGCGACTGCGCGCCCGACAGGCTCGCCGCCCGGTACAAGCTCGATCCCGACACGCTTTCGGATCTTGAAGACTACGAAATATTTGAAGAGATCGGCAGAAAACGCGGATTTCTCGTCAGCGGCGGAGACGTCAATTACGAGCGGACCGCCGTTATGCTGCTCGACGAATTCCGCTCCGGCAAAATCGGCAGGATCTCGCTTGAAAAGCCGGAAAATACGGGAAAAGAGGACGAAAATGCCTGATTATTCCTTTGAAAATGAAATGAAAAGTGCCGGATACGCCGTCGTCGCGGGAACGGACGAGGCGGGCAGAGGTCCGCTCGCGGGTCCCGTTTTCGCGGCGGCCGTGATCCTTCCCGACGGGCTTCTGATCGAAGGGCTCGACGATTCCAAAAAAGTTTCCGAAGCAAAGCGCGAAAAACTTTTCGATCAGATAGTCGAAAACGCGGTCAGCTACGGGATCGCTTCCGCGAGCGTCGAGGAAATCGATTTCCTCAACATTCTGAACGCCTCGCAGCTCGCGATGCGCCGTGCGGTCGCGATGCTGAATCCCGCGCCCGATATGGTGCTGATCGACGGCAACGTCTCGCGCGGATTTTCGTCCGACACGCGCTGCATCGTCAAGGGCGACTCGAAGTCGATGTCGATCGCGGCGGCGTCCATTCTCGCAAAAGTGTCGAGAGACCGTCTGATGGCAGAGCTTGACAAGGAATATCCGCAGTACAAATTCGCCGTCCACAAGGGGTATCCGACGAAGCTTCACATGGATCTCGTCCGGGAACTCGGTCCGAGTCCCGTCCACCGCAGGACGTTCCTCAAATTTCTCAACAAATGAGCACGCGCGGTTTTGGGAACGTCTGCGAACGCGCCGTCGCCGACTGGCTCGTCAAAAAGGGCTACAAGATCGTCGCGCGGAATTTCGTCGCCTATCACGGAGAGCTCGACATCGTCGCCGAGAACGATGAATTCATCGCTTTCGTCGAGGTCAAGGGCAGGACGGACGGCTACGACCGCAAAAAATACGGGCGTCCCGCGCTCGCGGTCAACGCCGACAAAAAGCGCCACCTGATCAGCACGGCGGGCGCCTACTTAAAACAGCATCCGAGCGAAAAACGCAAGCGCTTCGACGTCGCGGAGGTCTATTTCTCCGAGGGCGGCGACTACGCGGCGTTTGAAATAAAATATTACGAAAACGCGTTCACCCGCTGAACGCTCACGAAAGGCAGCACTATGTATTACATCAGCACGAGAAAAAGCGAAAATCCCGAAAAAGTATCCTCCGCGACAGCGATCAAGCAGGGCATCGCCGCGAACGGCGGTCTTTTCATGCCCGAAACGATCCCTG
>JAZLHQ010000160.1:0-7931 GCA_045616925.1 Eubacteriales bacterium
AAACGACGGTCGGAAGCGTACATCTGACGTAATCTTCGAGTTTCAAGCGATTGACGACGCCGATCCCGCCGTTTTCGGAGGAAACGAGCGCGCATCCGTAATAGGATTCTCCCGTAATGCAAGAAAAATCGTCGGAAGTCAAAGGACGCACGCAAAGACGCATCGCACACTCGGCGTCGATCGCCAAAAGAACGCGGTCTTTTTCGTAGTCGATCATACTGACCGATCCGTCCTTCGGCTGCGCGATCTCCGCGCGCATCGTCAAAGATTTTTGCAAATCTTCAAGAAAAGCGGAGGCTTTTTCCTTCGTATCGAAATTTCCGATACGCAAGCCGTATTTTTCACCGAGGCAAACGGGATATACGTCGATCGAATCGTCAAACAGTTTCAGGGCCGCAAGGTCGTTCATACGGTTGATCGCCTGCGAATAACTGTATCCGCTCTGTTCGGGATTCTGCGAGGATCCGCTGCCCGGAAAAATCGGTACGGGATTATCGGAGCCAGCGTCACCGACACGCGATGAAAACGAGGTGATCTGCACGTGATACGCGCCGATCAGCGTCGAATAAGAGGGATCGCTGTTATATCCGTTGTAACCGTCGCCTTCCGCCGGTTTATAGAGATTTTCGGAAACCGCGAAAGCGAGCTTCCGGCAATCCGTTGAAAATAAAGAGGTTTCATTCTGCTCAAACGCATCTGAAAGACTGACGGAAAATCCACCGGGATTACACATGGAAAATGCAGAATAGACCTCATCTCCGTAGGCGATGCCTACGGAGATTTCGGTAGTCGGCTCTGCGATCTCCGCAGACTTTGCGGCAGTGCTCTTCATGGATTCGACGATCAGAACGATCGACCCGATACACATCATTGCGCAAAGGACGATACAGAGAATACGCACCCAAAGCTGACCCTTATTATTCTTTTTGTTGGACATGGAATCCCTCCTTTCTGATAAGAAACCTATCTGTATTTTTAATCAAGTGACACTCCCGACGCTGGGATCTTCAGTTTTCTGCACGACTTATTGCCGCCGATTTTGTCTTGATAATCCTTAAGAGCGTTGACGATTTTCTGACCGTTCTTGAGCGTAAAGAGCGTCACACCGCCCGAAGAACGCGTTTTCGCGGTCGGGATCAACGCGGAACTGATCAGAATCGCCTTATTTTGGTCGCTGATCATCATAATGTCGATCGGCTTGCCGCATTCGTGGAACACGCCGACGATCGGAGACGACGCGGAAAACGCGCCGGTCAGCTTGCGTCTGTTGCCCTTCGTTTCGTATGCGTTTTCGGGGACGCGCACGCCTTTTCCGTTTTCAAAAATGAAGACGATATAGCGGTCTTCTTTATAATCGCCGTTTACACTGCAGAAATCGACGCAGCGCTCGTCCTTGTCGAATTCAAGCTTCGCCGCGACGAAGTCGCCGAGCGCGCCGACTTTGGTTGAATCAAAATCCGAAACGCGGCTCTTGTAGCACTGCGCTTTATCCGTGAAGAACAAAAGCTCGTTGACGTTTTCCGCGTCCTCCGAGGAACGGATCTCGTCTCCCTGCTTGAGTTTGTGATCTTCTGCCGTGCGCATCGAAAGCAGCGGGATCTTCTTGAAATAACCTTCCTGCGTAAAGAAGAGTTTGACGTTATAATTCTCAACGTGGACTTCTTCCTCGTATTCCTCGACGTCTTCGCTGTAAATCAGCTGCGTTTTACGGGGTTTGCCGTATTTTGCCTTGATCTCGCGAAGCTGCCTTGCGATATACGTCTTGAGTCTTGCTTCGCTGCCGATCAACTCTTCAAGATCCGCGATCTCGGCGGCGAGATCCTTGATCTCCTCCGTGCGTTTAAGCAGATATTCGCGGTTCAGATTGCGCAGTTTGATCTCGGCGATGTAATTCGCCTGAATCTCGTCGATATTGAACGCTTCCATCAGGTTCGGAACGACGTCTTTTTCGTTCTGCGTATTGCGGATGATGCGTATCGCCTTATCTATATCGAGAAGGACTTTCGCGAGCGCCTTCAGAAGGTGCATGTGCTCGCGCTTCTTTTCGAGGTCGAACGTAAGCTCGCGCTTAACGCAGTCCATTCTGAACTTGATCCACTCTTTAAGGATATCGACAACGCCGAGCTGCATAGGCGCGTCGCTGATCAGAACGTTGAAATTGCAGCCGAAATCGGACTGCAGAGGCGTCATCTTGAAGAGTTTCGCCATCAGTTTATCGGGATCCGCGCCCTTTCTGAGGTCGATCGTCAGTTTGAAGCCGTTGAGGTCGATCTCGTCACGGAAGTCTGAAACGTCTTTCAGTTTGCCTTCCTTGAAAAGATCCGTCAGTTTCTTCATAATGAGTTCGAGTGACGTGCAGTACGGGATCTCGATAATATCGATGCAGTTTGCCTTCGCGTCGTAAACGTATTTTGCGCGCATCGTGAAGCTGCCGACTCCCGTTTCATAAATCCTGCGAAGCTGCTCGCGGTCGTAGATGATATAGCCGCCGCCCGAAAAATCGGGTGCTTTCATAATATCGAGGAGTTGATCCGCGTCGGTATAGGGATTGCGAAGGACCTGAATGGCACCGTCGCAGACCTCGGCAAGATTGAACGAACAAATACGGCTCGCAAGTCCGACGGCGATACCCATATTTGCCGAAACGAGAATGTTCGGGAAAGTCGTCGGCAATAAAACGGGTTCCTTCGTCGTGTTATCGTAGTTCGGAACAAAATCCACGGCGTTTTTATCGATACCGCTGAAGATCTCCGCGCAGAACGGATCGAGTTTGACCTCGGTATAACGCGAAGCCGCGTACGCCATATCGCTCGAATACTGTTTACCGAAGCTTCCCTTCGAATCGACGAACGGATGCAGAAGCGATTCGTTGCCGCGGGTCAGACGCACGAGCGTTTCGTAGATCGAGGCGTCGCCGTGCGGGTTCAAGGTCATCGTTTTTCCGACGACGTTCGCGCTCTTGGTACGCGGACCGGTCATAAGTCCCATCTTGAACATCGTATAAAGCACTTTTCTGTGCGCCGGCTTGAAGCCGTCGATCTGGGGAATCGCACGGGAAATAATGACGCTCATAACGTAGGGCATATAGTTCTGCTCGACCGTTTCGGTTATGCGCTGGTCAACGATCGGCGCCTCTTCTTCGGTAATGTTATGATCCTGTTCTTTCTTACGTTTAGCCATGTAATCCTCACAAATAATAATTTATACTTTCAGAACCGTGTAACCGGAAGCCTTCAGAAGCCTGTTGAAAATCGCGAGTCCGATGCCCGATTTGTCGGGAAGCCGCGCGTACACTTTTTTGACGTTCGGCATATCGTCAAACGACCGAAGGAGCGCAAAAAGCTTGTGTGCCTGCGTCTCTTTGTCGGAGAACGAGCCAAGTACGTGCACGTTCGGAAGTCCCGAAAGATCAGAATCTTCTTCAAAGCAAATGATATCCGTGCCGTCGTCGTTTGCGTGCGCGAGCATATAAGCCGCCGTATCAGCAAAAGAACCGTCGAGAAGGCAGACCTGCGCGTTCGGCGCGTAATGCCTGTATTTCATTCCCGGCGCGAGCGGACGCTCGTTATCCGCGAGTTTTTCCGTAATCGCCTTGTCGAGCGAAACGGAAAATCCGGCGCTCTCGAGCATTTCGACGGTTACGCCGCCGGGACGAAGCATTTTGATTTCTCCGGGTGTTCCCGTTTCCGCAAGAATCGTCGATTCAAGCCCGATCTCCGCGTCCGGTCCGTCGATGATCGCTTCGATCTTTCCGAATAGATCTTCAATACAATGATCTGCGGTCGTCGTGGAGGGTCTGCCCGAGAGATTGGCGCTCGGCGCCGCGATCGGCACACCCGCAAGCTCGATGAGTCGGTGCGCGGTCGGATCGCGCGGAATTCTCACGGCGACGGTATCGAGTTCGCCCGTGACGCAGGCGGGGATACACGGCTTCTTTTTCAGAATATACGTAACGGGGCCCGGCATAAAGAGCTTTGCAATCCGATAATACGTCGGGGTCGTATAGCAGTATTTTTCGGCATCCTCGGGGTTAGCAAGATGAATGATCAAAGGATTGTCGGAAGGTCTTCCCTTCGCGGCATATACTTTGGGTGCACCGTCGGTAAGCAGCGCGTTGACGCCGAGTCCGTAGACGGTTTCCGTCGGGAATGCGACGAGCCCGCCCTCTTGGATGATTCCGGCGGCTTTTTTCAGATCTTCGTCGTCGGTTTTGAGTAAAATCGTGTTCATTTCGTAAATCAGTATCCGCTGTTTTTGAGTTTTTCCGCAGTATCGGCGGCGATCAGAGCGTCGATCATATCGCCGATATTTCCGTTCATAAAGTTGTCGAGTGAATAAACGGAAAATCCGATGCGGTGATCGGTGATCCTGCCCTGCGGATAGTTGTAGGTGCGGATCTTCTCACTGCGGTCTCCGGAGCCAACCTGGCTCTTTCGTTCGCTTGCGAGTTTTCCGTCACGCTCTTCTTTTGCGATGTTATAGAGCTTCGTGCGCAGCATATTCATCGCGTATTCTTTGTTCTGCGTCTGGGAGCGCTGCGACTGACACCAGACGACGATCCCGCTCGGTTTGTGAATGATGCGGATCGCGGATTCGGTCTTATTGATGTGCTGACCGCCCGCGCCGCTCGATTTACACGTTTCAACGGTGATATCAGCGGGATTTATCACGATGTCCGTATCGTCGAGTTCTTCGATCTCGGGCAGAACGGCGACCGTGACGGTGGACGTCTGGATCCTTCCCTGTGATTCGGTTTCGGGAACGCGCTGCACGCGATGCACGCCGCTCTCGAATTTGAAGCGGGAGTAAACGCTTTCACCGCTGACCGTAAAGGAGATTTCCTTGAAGCCGCCGAGCTCCGTTTCGTTCGCATTATTGATCTCGCACTTATAGCCGCAGGATGCCGCGTACATCGAATACATTCTGTAAAGATCGTACGCGAACAGCGCCGCTTCTTCGCCTCCCGCGCCCGCGCGGATCTCAACGATGATGTTGCGGTCGTCGTCTTCGTCTCTCGGCAGAAGCAGGATCTTCAGCTTGTCTTCGCTTTCACGGTACGTCTTCTGCGCAGATAACAATTCTTCCGAGATCATCTGCCGCATTTCGGGGTCCGTTTCGACGGCGAGCAATCCTTCGGCGTCCTTGATATCCTTTTCCGCCTTTTCAAAGACGTGAAATTCGTCCATCAAGGGAGTCATGCTCTTGAATTTACGCATCAGATGCGCGTATTTTGCGCGATCCTTCGCCGTTTCGGGATCGGAAAGACTATCCCGGATTTCTTCGTAGGTGAGAGCCGCCTCTCTCAGTTTATCGATCATCATTTGATAAAATCAAACTCAAAGTCGTAGAGTGAAACGGTATCGCCGTCCGTGCATCCCGCCTTTTCAAGCTCATTGATCACGCCATAGTTCTTGAGAACGCGCTGGAAGAACATAAGCGACTGACGGTCTTCAAAGTTTACGGACTGCATAACGTGGAAGAGCCATTCACCCTCGACGATATATTTTCCGTCCTCTTTTGTAACGGTCACGGAATGGTCGTTCTTGTCGATCACGGGCTCTTCGTCAACGAATTCTGCGTCGTAGACCTTGATCGGCGGCAGATCCTGCAGCTTTTTATAAGCAAGGTTGACGAGTTCACGCACGTTCTTTCCCGTCGCGACGGAAATATAGACGAGGTCGTAGCCCTTGACTTTGATATAGTCTTCAAAATCCGTGAGATCGGCGTCTACTTCGAGAAGATCGCATTTATTCGCGGCAATGATCTGCGGACGCTTCGCGAGTTCTGGATCGAACTGCTCAAGTTCGTAGTTGATCGTCATGATGTCGTCGATCGGATCTCTGCCTTCTTTGCTGGTGATATCGACCAAATGGATCAGAAGGCGGCAGCGCTGGACGTGACGCAGGAACTGAAGTCCGAGTCCCGCGCCCTCGGAAGCGCCTTCGATAAGCCCCGGTATATCGGCGGCGACGAACGCCGCGTTCTCCGCGACCTCAACAACGCCGATACTCGGCTCAAGCGTCGTGAAATGATAATCCGCGACCTTCGGGTGCGCCGACGAGATCGTCGACAGAAGCGACGATTTTCCGACGTTCGGAAAACCGATCAGACCGACGTCCGCCATCATTTTGAGTTCGAGTATGACCGTGCGTTCCTGTCCGTCTCTTCCGTTTCTCGCAAAATTCGGGATCTGACGGGTCGCAGTCGCGAAATGGCGGTTGCCCCAGCCGCCGTTGCCGCCCTTGCAGATCCTGTATTCGTCCGTCGTAGACATATCGACGATGACGAGTCCGCTTTCGGCGTCCTTGACGACCGTTCCGGGAGGTACGGGCAGATAAAGATCCTTGCCGTTCGCGCCGTGAAATTTTCTGTTTTGTCCGTCTCCGCCGTTTTCGGCGACGAACTTGCGCTTGTATTTATAGTAAGTGAGAGTGTTCTGACCCTCGTCCACCTTGAAAATGATGCTCGCTCCGTTACCGCCGTCGCCGCCGTCGGGACCGCCGTGCGAAACGTATTTTTCTCGGTGGAAAGCAACGCAGCCGTTTCCGCCGTGACCTGCTTTCAATTCGATTTTTACGTTGTCAAAAAGCATATTTTTCCTCAAAGAGTGCTTATTCGTTGATCATTTTCAGAAGGTCTTCTTCCGAAATGATCGTAATTCCGAGATTTTCGGCTTTGGTGAGTTTACTCCCCGCTTCCACGCCCGCAAGAACGTAATCCGTCTTCGACGAAACAGAGCTCGAGCATTTGCCGCCGTAGCGCATAATAAGATCTTGTGCCTCGGAGCGTTTCATCGTCGGAAGCGTTCCCGTCAGAACGAAGGTCTTGCCTGCAAAGCGGTCGTCGATCTGAACGCTTCTTTCCTGTAAGGTCACGACCCCGGCAGCTTTGAGACGGTCAACGATCAGACGCGTTGACGGATGACTGAAGAAATCGACGATATAGTCGGCGGTGATCTTGCCGATATCGGGAATCTCGCATAGCTTATCGGTATCGAGCGTGAAGAACATTTCAAGATCGGGGTAAGCGTTCGCAAGAGCCGCAGCCGCTTTCTGTCCGACCTGGCGGATACCGAGCGCGTAAAGCAGACGCGCAAGTCCGCGCGTTTTCGACGCGGCGATCGAAGCGAGCAGGTTTTCCGTGCTCTTCTTCGCCATTTTGTCAAGACTGACGATCTGATCAAAAGTCAGATAATAAAGATCCGCAACTTCTTTCACAAGTCCGTTATTCTGCAAAGACGCCATCAGCGCTTCGCCGAGTCCGTCGATGTCCATCGCGTCTTTGGAAGCAAAATGGATCAGATTTCTTAAAAGCTGTGCGGGACACGCGGCGTTCGTGCAGCGGATCGCCGCCTCGTCGTCGCGGATCGTAGGCGCACCGCAGGACGGGCAGAACTTGGGCATCTTATATTCGGGAAGCCCGTCCGTTTCTCTTGCGCAGACGACCTCGGGGATGATATCGCCCGCTTTCTGCACCGTAACGAGTGAGCCGATCCGGATATTGCGATCGCGGATGAAATCAATATTGTGAAGCGTCGCACGGCTGACCGTCGTCCCCGCGAGATGAACGGGTTCAAGTTCCGCAGTCGGCGTCA
Source organism: Eubacteriales bacterium (assembly GCA_045616925.1). Classification (GTDB taxonomy): domain Bacteria; phylum Bacillota; class Clostridia; order Oscillospirales; family CAG-272; genus JAZLHQ01. The sequence continues at coordinate 7,595 of JAZLHQ010000160.1, forward strand.
GAACGCCCGTACGACCGACCTGTACCGTGATGTCAAGCAGTTTCGTTTCTTTCCTTTCGGGCGGATACTTATAGGCGACTGCCCATTTCGGAACGGAAGCGGCTTCGCCGATGCGTACACGCGCGGAAAGATCGTTTACCTTGATGACGGCACCGTCAATATCGAACGAAAGATCGCTGCGTTTTTCGCCGATCGAAGCGATCTGACCGATCACCTCATCGGGAGTTGCGCAGATCTTATATAACGGAATCACCGTAAACCCCTGCGAACGCATGAATACATGCGATTCGGGGTGACTTTTGAAGGTTTTGACGCAATACTCCTGATTGAAAATAAA
>JAZLHQ010000161.1:0-3682 GCA_045616925.1 Eubacteriales bacterium
ATCGAGTTCAGCACCGTTTCGCTCACCGTCAACGAGGTCGAAGTGCTGACGAGAACGCAGGAACTCACCGTCTGGCAGGAGATCGGGCAGGGCTTCGTTGACAATCTGTCAGCCGTCGGCGCCTTCTTCGTCGACCTGTTCGTATGGCTCGTTTCCTCCCTGCCCGTTCTCATCGTGATCGCCGCCGCTATTTTCCTCGTCGTCTTCATCATCGTGAAAAGCAAAAAGAAACGCGATCAGAAGAAAGCGCAGAAATGACCGCCGCCGCGTCCCTTTTGCGGCAAGGATTTGATTTCTACGGGATCCGGAACGAAAAACTGATCGCTGCGGTCGAAAAAACCGCCGACGACGTCCGACGGGATCCCGAAAAGCGCGCCGTTTACGAAAAATTCCGCGAAGCGGCGTTCTCGAAGAAATTTTCCGTGCGAAAAGAACTGTCGGCTTTCAAGCCGTACTTTGAGGGGGATCGGCAGATCCCGTATTTCACCCAGTATTTTCTTTTGTCAAGCGCCGCGATCCACCGCGAAAATCTTGAGCGCTTCGGCTTTGCGGAAAACGGTCCCGACGGGGTCTATCACCGCGAAAAGATCCGGAATATCTGCGAAAAAGCCTTTGAAAGCGGGCTTCTGAACGTAAACCGGAACCTTTTTCACTGGGCGATCCTCTACTGCGAAGGTCTGATGCTCCGATCGAGCGCGCTCGTTTTCGAGTGCCGCTCGGAGAACGAAGTCGCCGTCCACATCCCCGACGGCGCGGATCTTTCGCCCGACAGCGTCCAAAAGTCGCTTTCACGTGCGATCCCCGTTCTGAAATCACATTTCGGCGAGGATCTCAACGCGTTTATCTGCTCGTCGTGGCTGCTCTGCCCGCAGGTGACGGCGCTTCTTAACGACAAATCCAACATCCGCCGCTTTGCGGAGCTCTTTACGGTCGCCGAAGGCGGCGACTGCCTGCATTCCCTTTACAACAAACTTTTTCGCGTCGACCGCTCGACGCCGATCGCGGATCTGCCCGAAGACACTTCCCTGCAAAAAAGCGTCAAATCGGCGCTGCTTACGGGAAAATCTTTCAAAACGGGCGAAGGATTCCTCCCGTTCGACGCCGTTTTGACGCCCTGATCAGAAAGGACCTTGCGATGAAATTCAGAAAGCCCGATATCGTGACCGTTGAAACGAACGAAAAAACGACCCGCGACGAAAACGGGATCGTGATCCTTAACGGCAATACCGTCTATCTCGATCCGGGCGAGCTGCCCGTCAAAAACGTTTATCTGCGCTGGATCTTCACCGAAAGTGAAAAGCGCAGAGAGGTCGTGCGCCTTCTCGGCGACGCGTGGGAGCGCGGCTACGGCGATCTGCAGTGGCGCGGGATCCTGCCCGACAAGGCGATGCCGTGGTACGTACTCGTCTCGAACGGCTCCGACAACTGCGAAAATTACGAAGGCCGCGTGACCGAAGGTTTCGGCGTGCGCGTGCGTCCCTCGGCTTTCTGCTCGTGGTATTACGACCAAAACGGCGTGACGCTGCGTCTTGACGTTCGGAACGGCAGCGAGGGCGTGATCGCCGGCGGCAGAAGGATACGGCTCTGCGAGATCGTTTTCGATACGTTTTGCGACATTTCCGCCTTTGAGAGCGGAAAACGCTTCATGAAAGAGCTTTGCCCAGATCCTAATCTGCCGAAATCGAACGTATTCGGCTTCAACAACTGGTATTACGCCTACGGAAAAAGTTCGCACAAGGAGATCGTCGACGACGCGATCCGTCTGTCGGTGCTCGCCAAAGGACTTGCCGTCAGACCCTATATGGTCGTTGACGACGGCTGGCAGATAAATTCCTGCGACGGTCCGTGGGATCGCGGCAACGAACGCTTTCCCGATATGAAGGCGCTTGCCGACGAGATCTCCGCGCTCGGCGTGATCCCCGGGATCTGGCTGCGTCCTCTTTCGATGGCAAGCGTTCCCGATTTTCTGCCCGACAGGCGCTCCGCGCTCTCTCCGAAATACCTCGATCCCTCCGATCCCGACGTTCTGAAATACGTCGAAGAGACGATCTCGCGTATTTACGATTGGGGTTATCGCCTCATCAAATACGATTTCGTATCGTACGATATTTTCCTGAAATGGGGCAATAATATGCACTCCTCCCCCGTCGGCGGGAGCTTTCACTTCAAGGATCGCTCGAAAACGAGCGCCGAAGTGATCGTCAATCTCTACGAAACGATCAGACGGGCGGCAAAGGACGCCGTCCTCGTCGGCTGCAACACGTTCGGGCATCTGTGCGCGGGACTCGTCAACACCAACAGAACGGGCGACGACACGAGCGGTAAAAAATGGGCAAGGACGCGCGAAATGGGCGTCAATTCGCTTGCCTTCCGTCTTATGCAGAACGGCGCGTTCTTCGGCGCGGACGCCGACTGCGTCGGTCTTACGCGGGACGTTCCGTGGGAGAAGAACAAGCTCTTCCTCGATATTCTTTCGAGAAGCGATTCCCCTCTCTTCGTGAGCTGGAATCCGGATATGACCGAAGAGGGCGTCAAAGACGCCGTCCGAGAGGCGTTTCGGCGTCAGAGCGAAGGCGAAAACGATCTTTACCCCATTGACTGGATGGAAACGAACCAGCCGACGCTCTGGCGTCACAACGCAGATCTCGTCGAATACGACTGGTCGGAAAACGTCTGATATGACCCTGAAATGCCCGCATCCTGCGGGCATTTTTTCGTATTTCCCTTGACTTTTCCCGCAAAATAGATATAATGTTTGCAGTACATCCCATCAAGGAAAGGACAGAATTATGTTTGATATTGCAGTCATCGGCGCGGGCGTCGTCGGCGCTCTGATCGCCGATCGCCTCGCGCGCTACGAGCTTGACGTCTGCGTCCTCGAAAAAGAGGACGACGCGGCGATGGGCGCGACGAAAGCCAACAGCGCGATCGTCCACGCGGGTTTTGACGCCAAGGAGGGCTCCTTAAAAGCCAAGCTCAACGTGCGCGGCTCCGAAATGATGGAAGAAATCTGCCGCGATCTCGGCGTCAAATACAAAAAGAACGGTTCGCTCGTGGTCGGATTCTCACACGAGGATCTCGAAGTCATCAAAGAACTCAAAAAGCGCGGCGAAAAGAACGGAGTTCGGGATCTTTCGATCCTATCGCGCGAAGAAATCCTCGCAATCGAGCCCAATATCGGCAAAGACGTCACCTGCGCGCTCTCGGCGCCGACGGGCGCGATCGTCTGCCCCTACGAGCTCGCGTTGAGCGCTATCGGACACGCGATGGACAACGGCGTGCGCTTCTACCGCTCGTTCGATGTCAAAGAGATCCGCCGCGAAAACGGATATTTCAGTATTTCCTCGGGCGCGGGGATCGTCGACGCCAAGTACGTCATCAACTGCGCGGGCGTTTATTCGGACGGTATCGCGAAAGCGGCGGGGGATGATTCGTTCACCGTTCACGCGCGGCGCGGCGAATATATGCTGCTCGACAAATCGGCGGGCAATTCAGTCAGCCGTACGATCTTCACGACGCCCTCGAAAATGGGCAAGGGCATCCTCGTCTCGCCGACGGTGGACGGCAATCTGCTCCTCGGCCCGCCCCCCGTCGATATCGACGACAAAAACGACAAAAAAACGCCCGCCGAGGGGCTTGACAGCGTCAAAATGCAGGCGAACCGCAGCGTTTCGGGCATTCC
>JAZLHQ010000162.1:0-3159 GCA_045616925.1 Eubacteriales bacterium
AGACCCATCAGAAAGCCGCCGACAACGATTCCCGCAATCAAACTTGCCAGCGCGACGACTGCAAGCGTGATTTCTTTTTTTACAAGCCATTTTTTCAGACAGCCGGCGCAGCAGAATTCCGCAGAATCGAGTCCTGCGGGATAGTCCATAGCGATCAAATCGTTGTCTTCAAATTTTTTAAAACAGACTATACACTCTTTGATTTCCGATTCTTCCGTTGTTCTTTCTTCGTCCATTGTTTTTCTCCTTTTTGTCAAATTATTTGAAATATCTCATTATTTGAGATACTTCATTCTCATTTTTTCGATTTCTTCGTTGCTGAGGTGATTGTTCTCGTAATACTTGCATCCCTTTACCGGTTCTATTGCGGTGTATGAACAGCCCTTTCTTGCCGTGCATGCAAATTTGCCGTAATAGCAATCGTTCCAGTTCAGATGAGTGCAGCTGCCGCATTTGTCGTAATAGTAATCCGCCATATTTTTCTCCTAATATTTATTAAATAGTTATTATTTAACTATTCTATCGCACATTATATATTATTTTACACTATTTGTCAATAGAAATATTCTAAAATGCTATAATATATAAAAAAAGAGAGGACACTATGGCATTTGAGATTCATTTCGGAGAAAAAATCCGCGAGGCACGTGAAGACGCTGATCTCCTTCAAAGCGATATGGCTCGACTGATACCGATGAATCAGTCGAATTACTCAAAAATTGAGCGAGAACTTCAGGAGCCGAGCCTTTTTCAATTCCGCCGTATTTGTCAGATTCTCCATCTTGACCCCCGATACCTTTTAAACCTGGATGAAAATGGGCAGGAAAGTACATACGTGATAACCCCGCGTCAGCGCTCCCTTCTTGAAGACGCGGAGGCATTGATCGAAAAGTATAAGCAAAACAAAGACGGTACTAACTGAGCGGACACCGCCAAAAGCACTTGTGAGAGCAAGTGCTTTTTCTATTCCGAATCGAGTTTTTTCCGCGAAAAGGTTGAAAAATCTTCGGAAACGTGGTATAATGTACAAAATGTTTTTTTGAATCGGGGGCTCTTGTGAAAATTCTCAAAAAAATATTCGGCGGGATCAATCTCACGTGGCCGAAACTGATCATATTCGCGCTCGCAGCGGGCGTTTATACCGCCCTTATGGCGATCATCCCGCAGGTGAAAGAAACGTCACTGAATACGATCGCCGTATCGTTCGAAATTTGGGTCTTCATCGGCATTTTCATCATTATGAACTCGAAATCCAATTGGGATTCGGCCTTCAAGTGCTTCGTGTTCTTTCTGATCAGCCAGCCGCTCGTCTATCTTCTGCAGGTTCCCTTCAGTTCGCGCGGTTGGGAGCTCTTCACCTATTACCCCGTCTGGTTCGCGTGGACGGTTTTCTGCCTGCCGATGGGATTTATCGGTTATTATATCAAAAAGGGCAAATGGTGGGGATATCTGATCCTTCTGCCGATGATCGGCTTCACGGCGCTCAGTTACTACGATTATCTCAACTATTTCACGTTCTGCCGTCCGTTCTATCTTGTCATCTGCCTGTTCTGCATCGCGGCGATGCTCGTATATCCCGTCGCGCTGTTCAGCAGCAAAAAAATCAGGATCGTCGGCACAGCGATAAGCGCCGTGATCGTTACGGCGATCACCGTCGTCGTGCTGCTCAATCCGTACCGCTATTCCACCGAGATCCTCAGCACCGTCGAGGGGAACGACCTGACGGAAGAATATAAGGTCTCCATCGCCGACAAAAAAATGGGCGACGTGCGCGTCGAGGAAGTCAGCTCGGACGGATTATATATGGTCCACGCAGATTTCAAAAAATCCGGTAAGACGGAACTGATCGTTGAAACTCCCGACGGAAAGACCGTCCGGTACGATCTGAAGGTCAGACTCCACACTTACCATATCGAGCAAAAATAAAGGAAAAACCGAAAATGGACGAACGTCTCGAAAAATATATCCGCGAGCTTTCGCTGCTCGTCAACGTCCCGACGGTCTCGGACGCCGGATCGCCGAACGAATGCGCGTTTGAAAAATTCCGCGCGCTTCTCAAAGAAACGTTCCCGCGCGTTTTCCGTACGTTTACGTGCGAAATTTTCAACGGTTCCCTGCTCCTGTCCCTTTTGTCGGATCAAAACAGGGATCCCGTTCTCTTCATGTCCCACCACGACGTGGTCTCGGAGAACGGCGAGTGGGTCCACGAGCCTTTTTCCGCCGTCGTTGACGACGGAAAACTCTACGGGCGAGGAACGCTCGACACGAAAGGCAATTTGTGGGCGATCCTCAAGGCGATCGAGGAGCTTCTCGACGAGGGCTTTGTTTTCCGAAGATCGGTCTACGTCGAATCCGGCTGCAACGAGGAGACGACGGGCGCCGGCGCTTACGAGATCTCACGGGAACTCAAAAAGAGGGGCGTTCATTTTGATTTCACGCTCGACGAGGGCGGAATGATCGTCTACGATCCCGTCGGCGGCGCCGACGGATACTTCGCGATGGTCGCGATCGGCGAAAAAGACTGCATCGACCTCAAATTCATCGCGCGCTCGGCGGGCGGTCATTCGTCGACGCCCGATAAGAATAATCCCCTGTCGCGCCTGTCCAGATTCGTCGTAGACGTTGAAAAACGCGATCTCTTCAGACCGAAGCTCGAGGACGTGACGATCGAAACGTTTAACAAACTGTCGACCAAAATGAAAGGCGGTCTGAAACTTGCCTTTCAGAACGCCAAAGCGTTCCGGCATCTGCTCGCGAAGATCCTGACGAAATTCTCACCAACCGCGAATTCGATGGTCAGAACGACCCTCTGCTTCACGCGTGCGAAGGGCTCGGACGAAAACAACGTCATCCCGACCGAAGCGTACGTGACGGGCAATATGCGCCTCTCGCATCACGACGAAAAAGAAGACGTTCTCAAAAAACTTTCGAAAATCGCCGCAAAATACGATATCGAGGTCGTTGAGACCGATCCCGGCTACCGTTCCGGCGTCTGCGACTATCGGACGCCGCAGTTCCGGTTCCTCGAAAAGATGATCTCGGAAAGCTTCCCCGACGTCGTGACGGCGCCTTATATCTCGACGGGCGCTTCGGATTCCAAATATTTCAGCGATCTCTCCGAAAACGTATTCCGCTTCGCGCCGTTCACGGTGACGGACG
>JAZLHQ010000163.1:0-8146 GCA_045616925.1 Eubacteriales bacterium
CGCAGAATCTGACGGTCAGCAACAACAAATTCGTTTTGACCGCGGGTACCGACAAGCGCGTGATCGACGTGCAGGGCACGAAATACACGCCCGGACTCTTCTTCGGCGGTCCCGTCAACCGGCAGGACACCTACGACGGAAAGATCTACAGGCAGACGGGATACTTTCTGACCTGCGATTATATCGGAAACGTCGCGTTTACCGACAACGAGATCGTCATCGAGGGGCAGACGTCCTACAAGGATTACGCGCTTTATTTCAAAAACGTCATCGGTCTGAAAATCGAAAACAATACGGTGAACGCCGCCGACGGCGTCGCTTACACCTATTCCGACGACGGTTTTGCAGGACTTTTCAAGCTAAAATGCACGTCCGGCAGTGACGCCGAGACGAAAATCATTACGCTCGCGTCGCATCCGACGGCGATCACCTTCAACGCGCAGGACGGAAAGACCTTCCCCGTCGTCGGCGGTGCCGCCTGCGATCTGACGCTCAAGGTTTCAGGCAGCGGCACGATCGCCGTTTCCTCGGAAACGGGCAAGGATGCCAAAGTCACGGCGATCCCCGAAGAAGGTTACGTCTTCAAGGGCTGGTTTGACGGCGACAAACCGATAGACACGGAATTCAAGGTCAGCGCCGCCAAAACGCTGACGGCAAAGTTTGATAAGCAATAACGCAGAGGAGGATTTATGAAAACGTTTATGAAAACACTGCCGATCCTTCTGTTGGCGCTCGTCTGTCTGCTCTCTTTCGCCTCCTGCTCCGGAAAGGACGAAAAGGGCAAGGAGGAAGCGCCGGAAGAACTGCAGAACTACGACATGAAGACGGTATCCAAAAACGCCTGCGGATTCCCCGCTTTCAGAGTCGTTTGCGACAACGAGCGAGTCGTCTCCGCCAAAGCGGGCGCGAGCGGCGTCATTACGCTCACCTCGCACAATCCCGGCAAGGCAAAGCTCGACGTTGAAGACTGCTTCGGTCACAAGGCGTCCGTCAACGTGACGGTCGCAGACGACGAAAACCGCACCGTTTCTTTCGAGTGCGTGAAATGTACCGAGGATTTCATCAACGCCTACGATTTCGGCGTCACCTCGGGCAGCGGCAAGGACTGCACGGCAGCTCTGCAGAAGGCGATCGACAAGGCCGCCGAAACGAAGAGTACCGTTTATCTCTACCCCGGCATCTACACCGTCTCATTCCTGCACATCCGCGACGGCGTGACGCTCGAGATGTACTCGGGCTTTGAGGACGCAACGCTCGGCTTCACCTCCGAGCTTTCCAAAATGATCAACACGGGCCGCGTCACGGTGCTGAAAGAGACGCGCATCATGAACAACGACATGACCGCCTACGGTCACGACGGCGACTCGAACTTCACGATCCGCGGCGGCGTCATCGACAACGGCGGCAGCAGCCAGTCTATCCTTCTCTTCGGTCTTGCCGACAACGTCCGCCTTGAAAACGTCGTTTTCAAGGACATCAAGGGCAATCACGTCATTCAGTTCACGGGATGCTCGAACGTCGTCGTCGACAACTGCATCTTCGCCGGATTCATCGACGGCGGCACGTTCACGCGCGAGGTCATCCAGCTTGAGCAGACTTCTCCCGGCGCGCACAGCTCGAGCGACAATCCGCCGCAGAAATTCGTCGTCGGCGAGCAGATCGGCAACTCGAACGTGGAGATCACGAACTGCTATTTCGGCCCGTCCGCGACGGCGGGACCTCCCCTCATCGCGATCGGTCACCACGGATACACGAGAGATCCGAACTGTGAAAACCTTCTCATCAAGGGCTGCGTCTTCGACGGCTGTATGTACGCCGGCATCCGCATTTCCAACATCGTAAACGGCGAGATCACGGGCTGCACCTTCACGACGAACAGCAAATATCCGAATCCCTACGCGAGTTCGCAGACGACTCCCGCAGAGATCCTCATCTTCTCCTTCGATTCTTCCGTGACGTACACGACCACCGTCGACAACAAGACGAAGATCACGCTCGCCCTGAAGCCCGAGCTTTCCGGCACGCACAATCTGAAGATCACGGACAACAAATTCACCCTGACGGAGGGCACCGACAAGCGCGTATTCGAGTTCCTCGGAACCTCTTATCAGCCGGGTCTTCTCTGCCGCACGTCCGCTCTCAACAGACAGGATACCTACAACGGCAAGATCTATCAGATCTCGGGCTACCTGCGCTCGTCAAACCAGATCGAGGGCGTGACGATCAAGAACAACGAGATCAACGTCGACGGCGTCTGCGCATACAAGGATTACATCATGCACTTCAAGAACGTTACGGGTCTTGACTACGCGGACAACAAGATCTCCTACGCGAAAGGCTCCCTCTGCTCGTCGAAGGACTTCGGCGTCGTCGGACTTTACGCGCAGGGTACCGTGCAGGCGTCGGACAACGAATCCCGCACGCGTTACGTTTCGATCGAGAAGACCTCCAAGTCTCTCTTCCTCGATACGCCGAACGGCAAAATCACCGTCGTCGGCACCGCGTCGGCGACCCTCACGCTGCGCACGTCGGGCAACGGCCGGATCGAGTGCGGCTATGACGACAAGGGCGTCGGCACGATCACCGCGATCCCCGCAGAGGGTTACAAGTTCGACGGCTGGTCCGACGGCTCGAACGATCTCAAAACCGGCAATAAGGTCGAGATCGGCACGAACAGGACGATATTCGCAAAATTCAGCAAAAAATAATTATATAAAGGAGCCATTATGAAACACGCATTTCTCAAGAAGTCCCTGCTTCTTCTGCTTCTGGCGGCGCTGCTCGTTCCCTCTCTTGCTTCGTGCAAGTCGGACAAGAAAGATCCCGTCGACGCGGAAGTGACGTACGACCTCGAAAACCTCGTCGCGCACGACGTCGTGACCGTTCCGAAGCAGAACTGGGGCATCACCGCCTTCAAGGCAACGACGACCGAACCCGGCGTCGCTTCCGCCGTTCTCAACGACGACGGATCCGTCACGATCACGTCCTACAACCCCGGCAAAGCGGACATCCTCGTTGCGGACTGCTTCGACCACGCGGCAACGATCCACGTCACCGCCGCCAAGAACGACGACTGCACGATCTCCTACGATTTCGAGAAGTTCTCCGGAACGTTCATCAACGCGAGATCCTTCGGCTGCATCCCGAACACGGGTGCCGACTGCACGACCGCTCTGCAGAAAGCGATCGACAAGGCCGCCGAGACGAAGACCAGCGTCTATCTCTTCCCCGGCATCTACAAGGTATCTTTCCTGCACATCCGCGACGGAGTCACGCTTGAAATGTACTCCGGCGTCGAGGACGCGACGAAGGGCTACACCCCCGAGCTTGCCAAAGCCGTCAACGACGGCACCGTCACCGTTCTCAAGCAGACGCGTATCATGAACAACGATATGTACGCCTACGGTCACGACGGAGATTCCAACTTCACGATCCGCGGCGGCGTCATCGACAACGAAGGCAGCTCGCAGTCGATCCTTCTCTTCGGTCTTGCAGACAATATCCGTCTTGAAAACGTCGTTTTCAAGGACATCAAGTGCAACCACGTCATCCAGTTCACCGGCTGCTCGAACATCGTCGTTGACAACTGTATGTTCGCCGGCTTTATTGACGGCGGAACGTTCACGCGCGAGGTCATCCAGTTTGAGCCGACGACCCCCGGTGCGCACGGTGCGGGTGCTAATCCTCCCCAGCGTTTCTACGACGGTGAAGCGATCGGAAACGACAACATCAAGATCACGAACACCTATTTCGGACCGTCCGATGAGGAAGGCCCTCCCCTGATCGCGATCGGTCACCACGGCCGCACGCGCGACGCGAACTGCGACACGCTTCTCATCGACAACTGCGTCTTCGAAGGCTGTATGTATGCGGGCATCCGTATCTCGAACATCGTCGACGCGCAGATCTCCAACTGCACCTTCAAGACCGGCAGCATTTCCAACCCCTACTACAAAGAGCAGAAGACCCCCGCGCACATTATGATCTTCTCTTATAACAATACGATCACCTATACGGCGCTCAACTCCTCGACGACCTGCACGACTTCCCTTCCGCAGGAGCTTTCCGGCACGCACAATCTGAAGATCATCAACAACAAATTCACGCTGACGCCCGGTACCGACAAGCGCGTATTTGAATTCTCCGGCACGACGAACTCCTACGGTCTGTTCTATCAATCGAGCGGAATCATGCGTCAGGACACCTACGACGGACCGATTTACAAGCTTTCGGGTTATCTGCCCTCCGACAACGTCATCGAGGGAGTTACGATCTCCGGCAACGAGATCAACGTCGAAGGAAAGCTCGCTTACACCAACTACATCGCGAACTTTGCGAACGTGCGCGGTCTCTTCATTTCCGACAACACGCTGAACATCGCGGACGGCGTCACCTTCACAAGCTCGGATATGGGTCTCAAGGGATTTAAGATCGCAAGCTCCTGCGTAACGGATCCGATCGAAGCGCTCACGCGCACCGTGAACGTCGCGAAGAGTTCCAAGAACGTCACGATCAACACATCGACCGGCGGAACGTTCTTGATGAACGCGAACGCCACCTACCGCGTTGACTTCAAGGTCACCGAGGGTGGACACGTCGAGACCTCCTCTGAAAAGGGTTCCAACGCGAAAGTGACCGCGATCCCGGACGAAGGATACGAGTTCATCGGCTGGTTTGACAAGGACGACAAGAAGGTCGATACGGACGGCTCTACTCTGACCGTCACCGCGGTCAAAACGCTGACCGCAAAATTCCGGAAAGCACAGTAATTCCGCGTTTTCTTAAATTATCTCAATAATCCGTAAAGGGGGCTTTGCCGTGATCTTCAATTCGATCGAATTTCCGATCTTCTTCATCGCGGCAACAGCCCTCTTTTTCGCCGTTCCCGAGAAACTGCGGAACGCGGTACTTCTGATCGCAAGTTACGTTTTCTATCTTTGGTGGAACGTCAGACTCGCGTTTCTGATCGTCTTCGTGACGCTTATTTCCTATCTTTCCGGCATTTTGTGCGAAAAATATCCCCAAAAGCGCAAAACGTTCGCGGGGATCTCCGTTTCTCTGATCCTCGGCGTGCTCGTTTTCTTCAAATATTACAACTTTCTGGCGGGCAGCGTATCGGCGCTCATCGGCGCGTTTGGCGGGGGATCTTACGATTTTTCGCTCGATATCCTTCTGCCGATCGGTATTTCCTTCTATACGTTCCAGACGCTTTCGTACGTCGTCGACACGTCGTCGGGAAAGCTCAGACCGGAAAAGAATTTTTTCATTTACGCTTTGTTCGTCAGTTTTTATCCGCAGCTCGTTGCAGGGCCGATCGAGCGTCCCGAAAATCTGATCCCGCAATTCAGAGAAAAGCACGTCTTCGATCCCCAAAACGTCGTTTCGGGACTCAAGCTCATGCTGATCGGCTTTTTTGAGAAGATCGCCGTCGCGGACGTCGCGGGGATCTTCGTCAACGCCGTTTTTGAGAACGTCAGGGGCGCGGACGGCGCGCTCGTCTTTTCGGCGTCCCTTCTCTTTTCGGTGCAGATCCTCTGCGATTTCAAGGGCTACACCGACATCGCGCGCGGATGCGCGCTCGTTTACGGCATACGCCTGTCCGAAAACTTTGATAAACCCTACGCAGCGATCAGCGTGCGCGAATTCTGGCGCCGCTGGCACGTAACGCTTTCTTCGTGGCTGCGTGATTACGTATATATTCCGCTCGGCGGCTCGCGCCGCTCCTTTTTAAGAACGTGTCTGAACGTTCTCGTCGTTTTTCTCGTCAGCGGGCTCTGGCACGGAGCCGACTGGACGTTCGTCATCTGGGGGCTTATCCACGCGTTTCTGCAGATCGCTGAGATGCTCTACGAGAAATACAAAACCCCGAAGGATCACGGGATCTTCCGCGTTCTGCGCGTATCGGTCACGTTTATATTCGTCACGCTTTCATGGATCTTCTTCCGCGCGGATACGGTCTTTGACGCGTTTTTCGCGTTCAAATCCCTCTTCGGCGGATTCGATCCGGCTTCCCTCTCGATCTCGAATCTTGCGGCGATCGCCGGCGTTTCCCTGCCCGTGTTCCTTGCGGGCGCAATCATACTTGCGTTTTATCTTATCGCGTCCATCCTTCTGCCGAAGGTTCAAAAAAAGCCCGTGCGGCACGTGATCTACGCCTTTATGCTCCTGATGACTGCCGTCGCCTTCATTTATTTCGAGAGCGGAGACGTGCCGTCTTCCTTCATCTATTTCCAATTCTGATTTTTCCGAAAATCCCGCCGAAAGGAATGAAACGGTATCAAAAAACTCATATTTTACCTCGTTCTCTATACGCTGATCCTGACCGTTCCGCTCGGGATCTTCGTCGGGATCGCCGCCAAAACGCCGAACGCTTTCGGGAATTCCTTCACGGCGGCGCTCGCGGACAAATACGAACTGCTGACCCAAACGGACGAGCAGAAGATCGTCCTCGTCGGCGGATCGAGCCTTCCCTTTGGCGTGCGCTCGGATCTTCTTGAAAACGAATTGTCGGCGAAAGTGATCGACTTCGGCGTCTACGCCTCGCTCGGCACGAAGGTGATGCTCGAATTGTCGCTTGCGAATATCAAGGCGGGCGATGTCGTGCTTCTGGCACCCGAAGTCAGCGCGCAGACCTATTCCGATTATTTCAATCCCGACGTTTTATGGGAGGCGGCGGACGAGAACGTTTCCATGCTGAAATATCTCGGATTCGGCGAAAAAGTGAAGATGGCGTTCCATTATTTCAAATTCGCCGTACAAAAAATGCGTTTTTCGGGGGAGAAACTGACCTCCGACGACGATCTTTACGCGCGCCGAAATTTCAATTCCTACGGCGATCTCTCCTATCCGCGGCCCTATAACATCATGCCGTCGGGCGCGGACGCGAGCCAGCCCGTCGTTCTTGAAGGGCTGATCGGCGATCCGTTCGTTCAAATGGTCAACGACTACGCGAAGGAGTTAAAGAAACGCGGTGCGGATCTTTATTTCGTCTTTTCGCCGATCAACGAAAAAGCCGTCGCTTATTCGCCGGAGGAAGCGGACGATTTCGAGGATCTGCTCTGCCGCAAGCTTGACTGCGAAGTCCTCGGAACGCTCTCGGGATCCACCTATCCCTCCGGTTATTTCTACAACACGAACTATCATCTGAACGACGCGGGCGCGATCCTGCACACGGCAACGCTCGCAAAGCTCCTGAAGCCCGCGCTCGGACTCGGCGACGGGATCTCGATCGAGATTCCCGTTTCTCCCGAGATTCCCGCCCCCGAAGACGTCGGATACGACGAAAACGAAGCTTTTTTTACGTATGAAAGCGTAGGCTCCGCCGTATTCGTTTCGGGCGTTCTGCCCGAATACCGGAACTTAACGGAACTGACCCTGCCGCGCAGTCACGATAAGCGGGCGGTCTCGGGGATCCTTGCAAGCGCGTTTTCGGGCTGCGAAAAGCTCAGAACGATCCGCATTCCCGACAATTACCGCAGTTTTGAAGCAGGCTGCTTCGCGGGCTGCCCCGCCCTCTCGGATATTTACCTTGAGCTCGACAAGCCGGGACTCACGGCGATCCCCGCGCGCGGTCTCTTCGACGGCACGCCAAACGGTCTGAACGTATGGGTGCCCTCAAACGCCTATACCGCCTATTCGAGCAACTATTCGTGGCGGCAATACAAGCAATTTCTGAAAAAACTTCCCGACTGAAGGAGTATCTATGACGAAAAGATTCATAATCGCGTTGACCTTACTTTCTCTGCTTCTCGGCGCTTTTCTTCTCGTTTCGTGTGATCAAAGCGGCGATGAAGTGACGCTTTCGGGCATCAGGATCGCTCAAATGCCCGACAAAACGACGTATTTCGACGGCGAAAGTTTTGACAAAACGGGGCTTAATGTTCTCGCTCTCTATTCGGACGGTACGCGCCGCGCGATCACCGCTTACGCGCTCGACAAAAACGTTCTGAAAACCGGCGACGAGTCCGTCACGGTCTCCTACAAAGGATTCACGGAAACGATCGTCGTCACCGTTCTTGAAAACGCGGTGAAATCGCTTGAAATTCAAAAAATGCCCGACAAAACGGCGTATTACGAGAACGACGCGTTCGATCCCGCGGGGATCGCCGCGATCGCGCACTATGAAAACGGTTCGGTCGGCGAAGTA
>JAZLHQ010000164.1:0-3125 GCA_045616925.1 Eubacteriales bacterium
GTCGATTTACCCGCCATATTCGGACCCGTGATGAGCAGCATACGGTTTGCCGAGGTGTCGAGCTTCGCGTCGTTCGGCACGAACGTGCCGCCCTCGACGCAGAGTTCGACGACGGGGTGTCTGCCGTCCTTGATCTCGATGACGGTCGAAAGATCGACCTCGGGGCAGACGTAATTGTTGGCGACCGCGACCTCCGCGAGCGAGAGGTAGACGTCGAGTTCGGACAGATATTCAGCCGCCGTCTGGATCCTTCTCACGTTGTCGGAAAGGTATTTTCTCAACTGCATAAACAGTTCATATTCGATCGCAGAAATGCGGTCGGACGCACCGAGCACGGTCGTTTCGAGTTCCTTCAGTTCGGGGGTGATGAAACGCTCACCGGTCGTCAGCGTCTGTTTGCGTATGTACGTATCGGGCACCTGATCGAGATTCGACTTTGAGACTTCGATATAGTAGCCGAAAACGCGGTTATAGCCGATCTTCAGATTGCGTATTCCCGTCTGATCCTTTTCCCTCTCCTCCATATCGCGGAGGTAATCCTTACTGTTCGTTAAGATGTCGCGGAGCTTGTCGAGTTCGGCGTTGACGCCTTTTTCGATGAATCCGCCCTCGCGGATCGAGAACGGCGGATCCTGCACGATCGAACGGTCGATCGCGTCGTGCAGATCCTCCAGCGTATCGAGATTCTTCCAGATCGACGAAAGCACGTCCGATTTGCAGAGAGACAGGATCCGTTTGATCTCCGGCAAAACGGCGATCGTTGCGCAGATACCGCGAAGATCCTTCGCGTTCGCGGATTCGTAGATGACTTTGGTCATCAGACGCTCGAGGTCGAGTACGTTTTTGAGCTGCTCGGAGAGTCCCTCTCTCTGCATATATTCGCCGAAAAGTTCCTTGACGGCGCCCTGTCTTTTGACGATCAGATTGGCGTTCGTCTGCGGCTGCTCGATCCATTTTCTCAGAAGCCGCGCGCCCATCGAGGTGCGCGTTTTATCGAGCACCCAGAGAAGCGTTCCCTTCTTTTCCTTGCTGCGCATCGTTTCGCAGAGTTCAAGATTACGGCGCGTCGAAATATCCATTTCAAGGAACTGTCCGCCGAGGTAGATCACAGGGCGCTTCAGATAACTGATATCGATCTTCTGCGTCTCGGAAATATAGGAAACGAGCGCGCCGACGGCAGATACGAGCGCCGGAGAGAGCGTTCTGAATTCGTCTTTTTCATAGTGGAGCGTATCGACGAGGCGATCCTTCGCGTTCGCGGGGATAAAGCTTTCCGCACGATCGGAGACGAACTGGCAGTTGATGCGGAGTTTTACAGAAGAAAGGATCGCGGGATCGGCTTTTTTCACGTCGTTCAGTATGACCTCGCGCGGCATATAGATCGCGAGTTCGTTGAGCAGCGATTGCTTATAGCTATCGAGTTCGGTCGCGCGGAGTTCGCCGGTCGAAACGTCGGCAAAGCAGAGCGCCGCCTTTTCGCCGTCGATATAAACGGCTGCAAGATAGTTGTTCTTGCCCTCTGAAAGCTGGGCGCTGTCCGTGACCGTACCGGGAGTGACGATCCTGACGACGTCGCGCCTGACGAGTCCCTTCGCCGTGGCTGGATCCTCCATCTGCTCGCAGATGACGACCTTATAGCCCTTTTCGACGAGCTTGCCGATATAAATATCCGCTGCGTGGAACGGGACGCCGCACATCGGCGCGCGTTCTTCTTCCCCGCACTGCTTGCCCGTGAGGGTCAGATCGAGTTCGCGGGAGACGAGTTTCGCGTCGTCGTAAAACATCTCGTAAAAGTCTCCGAGACGGTAAAAGAGGATCGCGTCCGCGTATTGAGATTTCATTTGCAGATAATGCTGCATCATCGGTGAAATCGCCATTGCGTTCTAACCTTTCACGTTTTCGATTTATTGTTCGGTCTGATTCAATGCGGAGGAGCAGCCCCTGCAGGTCGAGCAGTCGTGCGTGCAGCCGGAATCGTCCCCGCTTATCTGCGCCATGATCTGCGCCATAATGTCGTTCTCGAGCTTGTTGACCTCGTTCTGCGCGCTTTCGTATTCAATGAAGAGCGGGTCCTTCGTGATCTTTTCGTAAAGCTCGTTGATGCGCGCGTCGATCTTCGAGATGAATACTTCGTCGAGTTTTTCGGCGTCGTTCTGCATTTCGAGGATCTTCTGCTGGGTTTCGTATTCGTAAAACGCTTCTCTGAGGCTGTCGCTCTTCAGATATTCTGATTTTGCTTTTTCAAGGCGCTTGACCGCCTCTTCTTCTCTTGCGCGGATGCCGAGGGCACGCGCCATATCCATAAGTTCCATTTGATTGCCTTTCGTAACTGTTTTATTCCGTGAGTTCGCCGCCGAGCGCGAAGGTCGAGACGCTCGTGATTCTGACCTTGACGAATTTGCCGATCAGATCGTCGCTGCCGCTGAAATGCACGAGTCTGTTCTTTTCGTTTCTGCCGGTCAGTTTCGTTTCGTCCGTTTTGCTTCTGCCTTCGACGAGCACCGTCTGCACCGTGTCGGCGTATTCCTGATTCCTGCCGTTCGAGATCTTCATCTGCAGATCCATCATCCGCGTAAAACGCGCGGTCTTGACGTCCTCAGGGATCTGATCGGGCATTTCGGCAGCGATCGTTCCCTTGCGTTTGGAATAATTGAACGCGTAAATGTTGTCGTACCCGACGGTTTCAAGCATATCGAGCGTATCGGCGAAATCTTCTTCGGTCTCGCCCGGAAAGCCGACGATGATATCCGTCGTGATCGCGATATCGGGCATTTTCGAGCGCATATATCCGATCAGCTCAAGGTATCTTTCGCGGTCGTAGTGACGGTTCATCGCCTTGAGGATCCGGTCGGAGCCTGACTGCAGCGGCAGGTGGAACGCCTTCGCCGCCTTCGGATTTTCGGCGATCACGTCGATCAGCTTGTGCGTCGCGTCCTTCGGGTGGCTCGTCATAAAGCGCACGATGAAATCGCCTTCGATCTTGCAGACGTCCGACAATAAATCGGCGAAATCGTAATCGGAATAAAGATCCTTTCCGTAGGAATTGACGTTCTGCCCGAGCAGCGTGATCTCTTTATAGCCCTTTTCGGCAAGCTCTCCGACTTCTTTGAGCACGTCCTCCTTTT
>JAZLHQ010000165.1:0-3057 GCA_045616925.1 Eubacteriales bacterium
GACCCGCAGATCGGTCAGCGGGACCTCGACGAAAGCGCCGTTTTTGAGGACGGTCACGGTGTCGGGCGCCATTTTACGGAGCTTTTCGAGCGCGTCTCCCGTCTTTTTCTTGGCGCGCTCTTCGAGCGCCTTTCCGACGCTGACGAGCGTCAGGATCATCGCGGCGCTCTCGAAATAGAGGCTATGGACGTAATGTTCTTTGTTTCCGACGGAGATCATCACGATCGCGAAAACGCCGTAAAGGAGGGCGGAGAACGATCCGACCGCGACGAGCGAATCCATATTCGGCGCGCGCCTTATAAGCGCGCCGAAGCCGGAAATATAGAATTTCCGGTTGACGAATACGACGGGCAGAGTGAGAATCAGCTCGGCAAGCGCGAAAACGAGCGGATTTTTGTCCGGCGACAAAAATCCGGGCAGCGGCAAGCCGATCATATGCCCCATCGAGAGGTACATGAGCGGCAGGAGAAACGACAGGGAAACGATCAGACGCGTGCGGAAAGACGGCAGCCTGCGGTTGCTGTCTTTCTGCGTGTTTTCGCGGTCGTTTCCGATTTCAAACGCTTCGAATCCCGCTTTGTCGACCGCCTCGCGGATCATTCCGACCGTGACGCGGTTTTCGTCGAAATCGCAGACCATTTTCTTTTCGAGCAGGTTGACCGAGACGCTTTTTACGCCCTCGATTTTTCCGACGACCCTCTCGACCGACGCCGAGCAGGCCGAGCAGGACATTCCTTCTACCGTAAAATACCGGATCATTTTGACTCCTTTACAAAAGCATACCGCCCCGGAAGGGCGGTATGCTCTGAAATTAACCGAGGCGCTCTTTGAGAGCCTTCAGTTCCTCGTACATCTCAGCGGGAACGTGCGAGCCGACCTGCTGATAGAATTCTTCGATGTTCTTGACGTCTTCCTTCCAGGATTCCTTGTCAACGCCGAGCAGATCCTTGATCGTGTCAAGCGAGACGCCCTCAAGTCCCTCGATGTTGATATCCTCTGCCTTCGGAACGAAGCCGATCGGCGTTTCGATGGCGTCGACCTTGCCTTCGCAGCGCGCAAGGATCCAGAGAAGCACGCGCAGGTTCTCACCGTAGCCCGGCCAGATGAAGTTTCCGTTGTCGTCGGTTCTGAACCAGTTGACGTGGAAGATCTTCGGAGCGTTCGGGATGACCTTGCCCATGTCGAGCCAGTGCTGCCAGTAGTCGCCCATGTTGTACCCGACGAAGGGACGCATTGCCATCGGGTCGCGGCGAACGACCCCGATCGCGCCTGCTCCCGCCGCGGTCGTCTCGGAAGCCATAATGGATCCGACGAACGTGCCGTGCTGCCAGTTGTAGGACTGATATACCAGCGGAGCGGTCTTTGCTCTTCTGCCGCCGAAGACGATCGCCGTTACGGGAACACCCGTCAGGGAATCGAACTGATCGGACAGGCAGGGGCAGTTGGTCGCTTTCGCGGTGAAGCGGGAGTTGGGATGCGCGCCGGAGGTGTTGATCTTGTCGGCCTTGTCGTAGGTTCTGAAGTCCCACGGCTCGCCCTTCCAGTTGATCGCGTTCTTCGGAGGATTGTTGTCAAGACCTTCCCACCAGACGGTGTTCTCGTCCACGTTGTAGCAGACGTTCGTGAAGATCGTGTCGCGAACGGTCGTTGCGAGCGCGTTGGGGTTGGAGCGGTCGTTGGTTCCGGGCGCGACGCCGAAGAAGCCGTTCTCGGGGTTGACGGCGTAGAGCGTGCCGTCCTTCTTGTTGACTCTCAGCCAAGCGATATCGTCGCCGACCGTCCAGACCTTATAGCCCTTTTCCTTGAGCGCTTTCGGCGGGATGAGCATGGCGAGGTTGGTCTTGCCGCAAGCGGAGGGGAAGGCGGCGGTGACGTACTTGATGTCGCCGTTCGGATATTCCACGCCGAGGATGAGCATGTGCTCAG
Organism: Eubacteriales bacterium; assembly: GCA_045616925.1. Classification (GTDB taxonomy): domain Bacteria; phylum Bacillota; class Clostridia; order Oscillospirales; family CAG-272; genus JAZLHQ01. The sequence goes on from JAZLHQ010000165.1 coordinate 1,927, forward strand.
CCATCCAGCCCTCTTTGCGTCCGAGGTAGGAAGCGATACGCAGCGCGAAGCACTTCTTGCCGAGCAGAACGTTTCCGCCGTAAGCGGAGTTGACGGACATGATCGTGTTGTCCTGCGGGAAATGGGTAATGTAGCGGTTTTCGGGATCGCAGTCAGCGGTCGCGTGCAGACCCTTGACGAAGTCCGCGCTGTCGCCGAGCGCGTCGATGACCTTCTTGCCCGCTCTCGTCATGATGAGCATATTGAGAACGACGTAGATCGAGTCGGTCAACTCGATTCCGATCTTCGCGAAGTCGGAGCCGACGACGCCCATCGAGTAGGGAATGACGTACATCGTCTTGCCGATCATGGAGCCCGTGTAGAGCTTCTTCAGTTTCGCGTACATTTCATCGGGGTCACACCAGTTATTGATGTTGCCCGCGCCTTCCTTCGTGGGGGTGCAGATGAAGGTTCTCGCTTCCACGCGCGCGACGTCGTTGACGGCGGTTCTGTGGAGGAAGCAGTTGGGCAGCTTATCTTCGTTGAGGCGGGTCAGTTCGCCGGTCGAGCAAGCCTCGTCCTGCAGCGCTTTCGTCTGCTCTTCGGAGCCGTCGATCCATACGATCTTTGCGGGTTTGGTCATTTCTGCCATCTCTTTGATCCATGACAGAACGTGCTGATTGTTGGTCATTTTTATATCTCCTTTGTTCTTGAATTACCGAAATCAGTGCCGACGGTGAAAAGGTTTTCAAATCGTCAGCCATTATATATTATATACAATGTTAAAAAAAAGTCAAGCCTTTTTTCGAAAAATTCGAAATCATTTAACACTTATTGAAAAAAGAGCTGAAAAATGAAACGAGTCGTCGAAACGGGGCGTCGTACGCGCGTCGCCGAACTCCCCTCGGCTTCCCCCGCCGGGGAAGGCAAGGTTCCCGCCGGACAAGCGGAAAATTTCAAAAAAACCTTGACTTTACATATAATAAATTGTATAATAACCTTAAATGTAAAAAGGCTGAATGTGCGCCCGAAAGGGCGGGAGGAATACTTATATGAATATTATCATCGTCGGATGCGGACAGGTCGGCTCCTCGCTCGCCGCGAAGCTCAACGAAGAAGGTCACAACGTGACCGTTATCGACTCCGACAAGC
>JAZLHQ010000166.1:0-2336 GCA_045616925.1 Eubacteriales bacterium
ACGTGGTTCTCTTCCGCTCTCTGGCCGTTCTCCACGCTCGGCTGGCCCGAAAACACGAAGGCGCTCGAAAAATGGTATCCGACGAGCACGCTCGTCACCGGTTACGACATCATTTCCTTCTGGGTCTCCCGTATGATCTTCTCGGGACTCGAACACACCGGCAAGAAGCCGTTCTCGACCGTCTGCATCCACGGTCTCGTGCGCGACGCGCAGGGACGCAAGATGTCGAAGTCGCTCGGCAACGGCATCGACCCGCTTGAGATCATCAAGCAGTACGGCGCGGACGCGCTCCGTTTCGCGCTCGCGACCGGCAACGCACCCGGAAACGATATGCGCTTCTCGCAGGAAAAGATCGACGCCGCGAGAAACTTCAACAACAAGATCTGGAACGCGGCGCGCTTCGTTCTGATGAATCTGACGATCGAAGACGCCTCACTGCCCGCGGAAAACGTTCTTTCGCTTGAAGACAAGTGGATCCTTTCGAGATATAACGACCTCGTCAAAGAGGTTTCCGAAAACCTCGAAAGCTACGAGCTCGGCATCGCGCTCGGCAAGATCTACGACTTCATCTGGGACGTCTTCTGCGACTGGTACATCGAGCTCGTCAAGCCGCGTCTTGCCGACAAGGGCAGTGCCACGAACCTCGTTGCGCAGAATATGCTCGTCTACATTCTCGGCGGCTCGATGAAGCTTCTGCATCCGTTCATGCCCTTCATCACCGAAGAGATCTGGCAGAGTCTGCCGCATGAAGGCGAGTCCATCGTGATCAGCAATTACCCCGCTTACGACGAACATCTGACGTTCCCGGCAGAAGAAGCGTCTATGGAGAAACTGATCGAAGCGATCCGACTCATCCGCAACAGACGTTCCGAAATGAACGTCCCGCCGTCCAAGAAGTGCGCGATCCACATCGTTTCGAGCGACGACGTCACCTACAACGAAAAGACCGCGTTCTTCTTCACGAAGCTCGCTTACGCTTCCCAAGTCGTGTTTGAAAACCGTTTCAACGACGACACTGCCGTGCAGATCGTCGCGAGCGGCGCGACGATCTGCATTCCGCTCGCGGAACTGATCGATCTCGACAAGGAGCTCAGCCGTCTCGAAGGCGAAAAGGTCAAGACGATCGGCGAGATCGGACGCCTCGAAAAGAAGCTTTCGAACGACGGATTTATCGCCAAAGCGCCCGAAGCGATCGTCGCAGGGGAGCGCGCGAAACTCGAAAAATACCGCGAAAACCTCGAAAAGATCGACGAAGCGATCAAAAAGATCAAAAAATAATTACCGATAAGCAAAAAAATCCACCGCTCACGCGGTGGATTTTTTTTATGCGGGTTCTGCCGTATTATTCGTACAGCTTGCCCATCTTCTGCAGACGCTCGTACTTTGCCTTCGCGTTTGCCTCTGCCTTTGCGAACAGAGCCTCGGCTCTCTCCGGGAAGGACTGTGCAAGACGTGCGTAGCGCGCTTCGTTTGCAATGAATTCCTGATAGCTTGCGCTCGGCTCCTTGGAGTCGATCGTCAGCTTGTTATTCTCCTTGGTAGGATCGTAACGGAACATGTGCCAGTAACCTGCGTCGACTGCCTTCTGCATTTCGAGCTGGCAGTTCTGCATGCCGCCCTTCTTGATACCGTGCATCTCGCAGGGAGCGTAACCGATGATCAGAGAAGGTCCGTTGTATGCTTCCGCTTCGGTGAGTGCCTTCAGGAGCTGGTTCTTATCAGCGCCCATAGCGACCTGTGCGACGTAGACGTAGCCGTAGGACATTGCGATCTCTGCAAGGTTCTTCTTGCCGATTGCCTTACCTGCTGCCGCGAACTGTGCGACCTGACCGATGTTGGAAGCCTTGGATGCCTGTCCGCCGGTGTTGGAATATACCTCGGTATCGAAGACCATGACGTTGACGTCTTCGCCGGAAGCGAGGACATGGTCAAGTCCGCCGAAGCCGATATCGTATGCCCAACCGTCGCCGCCGAAGATCCATACGGACTTCTTTGCGAGGTAATCCTTCTCGGCAAGGATCTTTGCCTTCAGAGGATTGTCGCACGGGCAGGACTCAAGCATCTTGCCGAGTGCGTCGGTAGCGGGAGCGTTTGCCTTGCCGGCGTCGAGGGTAGCAAGGTAGTTGTCAATGATGCCCTTGCACTTGTCGCAGGGAGTCTCGGGCGCTTTGAGCTTCGCGATCAGTCTGTCGCGGATTGCCTTCTGACCGAGCGCAAGTCCGAGACCGTGCTCTGCGTTATCCTCGAAGAGGGAGTTCGCCCAAGCGGGACCCTTACCGGACTCATTGTTGGTCGTATAAGGAGTTGCGGGTGCGGAGCCGCCCCAAATGGAGGAG
>JAZLHQ010000167.1:0-7932 GCA_045616925.1 Eubacteriales bacterium
CGTTTATCGCGGCGTCTATGGCAAGGCATAAAGTCCCGCGCTATATCGAATTCGTCGACAGTTTCCCGATGAACGCTGCGGGAAAGATCCTCAAATATCAGATGCGCAAGGACGCGATCCAAAAGCTCGGTCTTGAAAAAGCCGGCAGCATCGTGACGGCGTAATTCCAAAAGACCCGGGCAACAATATTAAGGGAGAACGAAATGAGAAAAACGAAAATCATCTGCACGATCGGACCTTCGTGCGACAATAAAGAAACGCTGAAACAGATGTGTCTTTCGGGAATGAACGTCGCAAGACTCAATTTCTCGCACGGTACGCACGAGGGACATCTGCGCCTCATCAATCTTATCAAAGAGGTCAGAGAGGAACTCAATCTGCCGATCGCGATCATGCTCGATACGAAAGGCCCCGAATACCGCATCAAAACCTTTGAAAATCACTCGATCCAGCTCAAAAAAGGCGATATTTTCACCTTTACGACTGAAGACGTGATCGGAAATCAGGAAAGAGTATCCGTCACCTACGAGAATCTGATCAACGATCTTTCGATCGGCGACCGCATCCTCGTCAATAACGGTCTCGCGATTTTCGAGGTCATTGAGCTGAAAGAAACGGACGCCGTCTGCCGCGTGCTTTCGAACGCGCAGATCACCGACCGCAAGAGTATGAATTTCCCCAATAAAGTGATGAATCACGCGTACCTCAGCGATGCCGATAAGAGCGACATCCTCTTCGGTATCGAAAACGGGATCGACTTCATCGCGGCGTCTTTCGTCTCGAAGCGCAGCGATCTTGAAGCGATCCGCGTACTGCTCGACGCGAACGGCGGCTCCGATATCGACGTCATCGCGAAGATCGAAAACCGTGCGGGCGTCGATAATATCGACGAGATTTGTGAGATCGCGGACGGCATCATGGTCGCAAGAGGCGACCTCGGCGTCGAGATCCCGTTCGTCGAAGTCCCGTCCGTGCAGAAAAATCTGATCTCGAAGTGCAGAATGCTCGGCAAGCGCGTCATCACCGCGACCGAAATGCTCGAATCAATGATCCATAACGCAAGACCGACGCGCGCGGAGATCTCCGACGTCGCGAACGCCGTCTACGACGGATCCTCCGCCGTGATGCTTTCGGGCGAAACGGCTGCCGGCAGCTACCCCGTTGAATCCCTGCGCATTTTGGGGGAGGTCGCGGGATATACGGAACAGCATATCGACTACAAGCACTGGTTCCAGTCGACGGAATTCGAGATCCACAACAATCCCGACGCCGTTTCGCACGCAACCTGCGCGATGGCGATCGACGTCAAAGCGAAGTGCATCGTCGTCACGTCGATTTCCGGCAAATCCGCAAGACTCGTCAGCCGTTTCAGATGCCCCGTTGACATCATCGGAACGACGACAGGCGAACGCGCTTGGAGACAGCTCAACCTTTCCTGGGGCGTGACGCCCGTGCTCAGCGAGCGTTACGATTCGCTCGACGTCATTTTCTTCCGCGGCATTCAGCAGGCGGAATCGATTCTGAAGCTTGAAAAGGGCGATAACGTCGTCCTGACGGGCGGATCGGTCGGTATTTCGAACGGAAACACCAATACGATCAAGGTCGAAACGATCAAATAATGAAAAAGGAGCGGAGAAATTCCGCTCCTTTATTTTGTCAAAAGCATTGACTAAACGGGACGAATATGGTAAAATAAAGGCATCGTATTCAGGAGGCGATTTTCTGTGTTTGAACATCTTTCAAAAGACAAAAAACGCGTCAACGTCCGCGATTTCGGCGCCAAAGGCGACGGCGTTGCGAACGATACCGCGGCGATCATCGCAGCGGAAGACTCGCTCAAAAACGGCGGCATCGTCTATTTCCCGGCAGGCGTCTACATGATCGATTTCGTCCCGTTCCGGCAGGGCGTCACGCTTCTGCTCGAAGGCAAGGTCGACGACGTATCCAAAGGATTTACCGATGACGTGCAGAAGAGGATCGATAACGGCGAGTTTGCGATCATCAGGACAACCTGCGCCGGCGATATGTTCATCAATCACGAAAAATACGAGTACGCGCGTCACCACGCCGTTTCCGATTTCGGACTTTCCGGCGGAGTCGTTGACTCGATGGGAAGCGTACGCGCGTTCATTTTCTGCCTCGCGAACAACGTTTTGCTTGAAAACTGCATCGTTCTCGATTCGAGAAACGACCACGCGGTGCAGGTCACGGGCTCGACGAACGTTCTGATCCGCAACTGTATGTTCGCGGGATATAAATTTAGCGGCAATATCTACGCGGAAACGATCCAGATCGAACACGCGTCCCATTACGCGATCGGCCCGCAGGGATTCGCGACTTCCAACTTCTCGTTCGGCGATATTACCGGCAGCGAGAACGTCGTCGTCGAAAACTGCTACTTCGGCAAGAGTGCGAAATACGGTCCGCCGCTCATTCCGATCGGTCATCACTGTCCGAACGTCGTGCCTGCGGGACTGCACTGCGCGATCCGCAACTGTGTCTTCGACAACCCGCTGATGATGGCGCTCCGTCTTCTCGATTACTGTGATTTCGAGGTCAGCGGCTGCACGTTCATCGGCACGGCGCCGCGCGATCTGAAGGAATCCGATCGGATGATCGACCTTTACCTCAAGAAATTCTCGCATCAGACGGTCACGCAGGACGAAGAAGGCAACTATATCGTCGGCACGATCTCGCCCGATTTCCACTGTCCCGGCAATATGGGGATACGGATCAAAAACAACCGCTTCGTTATTTCAGAGGATCGCTTTCCGCATCTGATAAACGCCGTAGGCTCCGAGCATCTTCCGGGTCTTGCGCCCACGTATTTCACGGAGATCGACTATTGCGGCGGACCTTTTCGCCTCTTCAGAGGCTATAAGACCGTCAACAATTACGTATCCGACCTCGATTTTTCCGATAACGAGATCGAAATCGTGGATGAAAAGCCGATCAATCTTGAATATCTGATGTACTTTGAGCGCATCATCGGTCTTCGGGTCAAAAATAACAAAATCAAGAAGAACGGCGAAACGTTCGCAAGCTGGTACGCGGGCGAAGAGGGAGTCTTCGTCAAAGATTGCCGCGTCGGCGACGAGACGAAAACCTTGACGCTCAAAGGCGAATGGGCGTGGGGAAAACGCATCGTTCTCCCGCTTTCGGACGGTCAAACGGCGAAACTGCACTGCAGAAAACCGCTGACGATCGTTCTGAAATGCCCAAAGGGCGGAAAACTCGTGCCCGAAACGGACGAAGACGGAAACGGCATCGTCAAAGTAAAGTGCGGCAGAGGCTACCGCTTTATCGGCTGGGAAGGGAACGCTCCCCAAGCCGGAGAGCAGGAATACGAGGATAATTTGACGCTTTGCGCGTTATTTGAAAGGAAATGAGGAGAATAGCCATGAAAAAATTGTACAATCATTTATCCGCAGACAAAGAAAGAGTCAACGTCCTTGACTTCGGCGCCAAAGGCGACGGCGTTACGAACGATACCGCGGCGATCATCGCAGCGGAAGACTCGCTCAAAAACGGCGGTATCGTCTATTTTCCCGCAGGCGTCTATATGATCGATTTCGTCCCGTTCAGACAGGGCGTTACGCTTCTTCTCGAGGGCAAGGTCGACGACGTTTCGAAGGGTTACACCGTTGAGGTTCAGGAAAGGATCGCCAAGGGTGAATTCGCGGTCATTCGCTCCGTAGGCGGCAGCGATATGTTCATCAACCACGACAAATATCTTTACGCGCGCCACCACGCGGTCTCCGATTTCGGTATGTCCGGCGGAGTCGTAGACGCGATCGGACGTGAACGCGCGTACATTTTCTGCCTCGCCGATAACGTTCTTCTTGAAAACTGCATCATTCTCGATTCACCGAACAACCACGCGATCCAAATCACGGGTTCGACGAACGTTATGATCCGCAACTGTATGTTCGCGGGCTATCATTTCGAAGGCAATCTCTACGCCGAGACGATCCAGATCGAGCAGACGCACCACGGCGCGATCGGCCCGCAAGGCTTTGCGACCTCCAACTATTCCTTCGGCGACGTCGTCGGCAGCGAGAACGTCACGATCGAAAACTGCTACTTCGGCAAGAGCGCGAAGTACGGCGCGCCCCTCGTTCCGATCGGACATCACGGCCACAACGCGAAAGCGAGCGTTACGCACTGCCTCATTAAGAACTGCGTCTTCGACAACCCGCTTCTGATGGGTCTGCGCGTACTCAACTTCTGCGATTTCGAGGTCAACGGCTGCACGTTCATCGGTACCGAACAGCGCGATATCCCGGAATCCGATACGATGATCTCCGTCTTCCTGCATAAACCGAGTCACCGCACCGTCACGCTCGACGAGGAAGGGAACTTCATCTACGGCAGTATGGCGCCAGACTACAACTGCCCCGGCAGCAACGGCGTCCGATTCGTCAACAACCGCTTCGTACTCTCCGAAAAGCGCTTCTCGAGCGTCATCAAGGCGACCGGCTCCGATTTCAAACCGGGTATGCGTACGTCGACTTATTTCACCGAGATCGAATACTGCGGCGGACCTTACAAGCTCTTCCACGGCTATAAGAACGTCAACAACTACCTGTCCGACTTCGTTTTCACCGGAAACGACGTGACGATCCTTGACGAAGCGCCCGCAAACAAGGATTATCTGATGAATTTCGAGCGCGTTTACGGTCTCACGATCAAGAACAACAAGATCCACTCCGCAAATTCGCCCTATTACAGCTGGTATCAGAACCAGGAAGCCGTTCGCGTGCGCAACTGCGCGTTCGGCAAGGATGCCGACACCGTGACGATCGTCGGCGAACGCGCGAACGGAAGACGCGTTCTCCTGCCTCTTGAAAACGGCGATATCGCGTCGATCCACTGCCAGAAGCAGATCACGATCACGCTCGCCTCTGAAAAGGGCGGCAAGATCGTTACCTCCACCGACGAAAACGGCAACGGCGTCGTCACTGTCAAGTGCGAAAAGGGATACCGCTTCGACGGCTGGAAGGGAGACGTTCCCGCCGCCGGCAATCAGGAGCGCGGCGAAAATCTCATCCTCGTCGCAAAATTCTCCAAATTCTGATTTTTGAAAGGTTTTACCAATGAATATTGTATGTCTTGATATGGAAGGCGTCCTCGTTCCGGAGATCTGGATCGCGTTCGCCGAAGCAAGCGGAATCCCCGAACTCAAGCGCACGACGCGCGACGAGCCGGATTACGACAAACTGATGAAATGGCGCATCGGGATCCTCAAGGAGCACGGACTCGGACTCAAAGAGATCCAGGAAACGATCGCGAAGATCGATCCGCTGCCCGGCGCGAAGGAATTTCTCGACAAGCTCCGCGCAGAGACGCAGGTCGTGATCCTCAGCGACACGTTCGAGCAGTTCGCGATGCCTCTTATGAAGAAACTCGGCTATCCCTCGATCTTCTGCAATACGCTCGAAGTTGCCGAAAACGGCGAGATCACCGGATTCAAAATGCGCGTCGAGAAATCGAAGCTGACGACTGTCAAAGCGCTCCAGTCGATCGGATTTGAAACGATCGCGAGCGGCGACAGTTATAACGATCTTGCCATGATCCGCGCAAGCAAAGCGGGATTCCTCTTCAAGAGTACCGACAAGATCAAGGCGGATAACCCCGATCTTCCCGCTTTTGAGGAATTCGACGATCTGCTTTCAGCGATCGAATCCGCGCTATAAAACAACAAAACACCTCCCGTCGGGAGGTGTTTTGTTGTCAGAATTTGTGTATCCGAACGTCCGATATATCGCCGTTCGTAAAATAGTAGACGGCGTTATCGTTTCGCGAATAGACGAAGGAAACGCGCGTGCCCCATTGTCCTTCCTGACGCGTCTCATATAAAAGACGCAGAGTGTCCGATGCGGAGAATTTTTCGTCGGCACCCGAGAGCGTTTTCATCGCGTGATCGTACCGCTCTTTCCCGTAAAACGGGTTTGAAAAGTCCGTAAGACCCGCGAAAACGGGGAAGTTTGAAAGGACGGCGAAGCGTTCCGTGATTTTTTCGTATCCGTATCCCGGTTCGAGGATCAGAAAATTGCCGTCGCCGTCACCGATCAGCGCGTGCATCGTCGCTTCGGGAATGGGAACGATCGCTTTCGTTCTGAGGATCTTCTCAACGTCCGCAAACGAATATTTTCCGCGCACGTAGCGGTCGCTCATAAGATCGATCCGCTCGCGTTTCATTCCTTTCGGCGCGGGAAAGACCTCGCCGTTCATATACTCTGCGCGATGCGCTCATGCCGAAGTTAATGTCCGGAGAAATCGACGTTTCAGGCGTTTAGATTTAAGCTGCTAAATTATCGTTTATCGTTTTGTTCGTCTTTATCTTTTCATCAATTTGCGTCAAAATACGACTTGCTTTTATTTGAAGATTGTACTCAGGTAGTTTGATGATGATTTTTCTGAATTCAGATTGCTTTATTCCAGTAACGGTTGTTCCTGTTTCTTTTGCCTTTAACAACGATTGTCCGTAGGGCGATTGAAGTAAATACAAAAGATAATCGTTATCCAAAACACCTTTTTTCCCTCGCAAAGTCAAAAGCCGCTGTGCAATTGCCACATCATCACGATCGAGTTTCGCACATAATCCCATAGGTGCTTCTGTTGTCAACAGAATATCACCGATTTGCGGGAATCCCCTCACCATAAAACGCTTGTACTCATCTTCTGAAATATAGTAGCATTCGGAATAGTCAATGATATTATTCTTGACAGATTTTGCACTTAATGTAGGAATTCCTTCGTCCGCCTTTTCAGGTGTTTTTCCGCGATAGTCAATAATGGATTCCAGCGCGTCCTCCATCATATATTCGTTAAATGTCATATCCAATCGCCCCCAGTTTCTCCCGAATCTCTTTTTCGAGATCGTGGGACTTCGCAAAAAGGTCGGAAAGTTCGCTCGTCAGGCGCGTCATCTTTTCTTCAAACGGCTCGCCGTCGTCCTCCTGCTCCTCAATACCCACGTACCGACCAGGCGTGAGAATATAGTCCTGCTTTTTGATGTCTTCGGTCGTCACCACAGCGCAGAAGCCCTTCAGATCTTCGAGCGTACCGTCCACAAAATCGTTGTAGGTATCGGCGATCTTGGCGATGTCATCGTCGGTCAGTTCACGCAGTTTGCGGCTGACCATCGTGCCCATCTTGCGCGCGTCGATAAAGAGCGTTTTGCCCTTCTGCTTCTTGTTCTTGGAGAGGAACCACAGCGAAACCGGGATCTGCGTGGTGTAGAACAACTGCGTTGGCATGGCGATAATGCAATCTACGAGGTCGGCTTCGATGATGCGCCCGCGAATCTCGCCTTCGCCACCGCTCTGTGAAGAAAGCGAACCGTTGGCAAGCACCATACCGATTCTGCCGTTCGGTGCGAGGTGATAGATCATATGTTGAAGCCATGCGAAGTTGGCGTTGCCGGACGGCGGCATACCATACTGCCAGCGCACGTCGTCCGAGAGCTTGTCCGCGCCCCAATCCGAGAGGTTGAACGGTGGGTTTGCCATGATAAAGTCCGCTCGCATGGTCGGGTGACAATCGTTGAAGAAGGTGTCGGCGTTAAATTTGCCGAGGTCGGCATCAATGCCGCGAATGGCGAGGTTCATCTGCGCAAGCTTCCACGTAGTCGGGTTTGAGTCCTGACCATAAACTGAAATATCGTTGATGTTGCCGCTGTGGTTCTCCACGAACTTTGCCGACTGAACAAACATACCGCCCGAGCCGCAGCAGGGATCGTAGACTCTCCCGTGGTAGGGTTGCAACACTTCCACGAGCGTACGAACAACGCAGGACGGCGTGTAGAATTCGCCGGCGAGTTTGCCTTCCTGCTCGGCAAATTTGGAAAGGCAGTATTCGTAGGTTCTGCCGAGAATGTCCTTCTCGCTTCCGTGCTCGATCATCTGAATGTTGGTGAACAGATCCACC
>JAZLHQ010000168.1:0-9395 GCA_045616925.1 Eubacteriales bacterium
TTCGTCGTCGTTTTCGTCGTTTTTGCCGTCGTTTTGGGCTTTGAAGCGGACGTTTTCGAGGTCTTCTTCGAGGTCGTTTTCGCCGTCGTCTTGCCCGATTTTTTCGCCGTTCCCGAAGCGGTTTTGCTCCCCTTTTTGGAGCTTGTTTTCAGAAATTCATCAATACTGTCAGTCATATATCCTCCGTTTGCGTGACAAAGCGGGGCAAAAAAACGGATTTTTTCCAAACGCAAAAAAATCCGATTTTTCACCCGGATCGTCACTTTCGTATGTACAAAGCGGGGACAGGGCACCTTCCGTGCCCGCCGCGCCTTGTCTTGTATCCCATATTCGTTATCGCTACTATATCATATCTTTGTGAAGGAATTCACCAAAACCCGTGACCTGTCTGTAAATTCAGAGAAGGAACCAGAGAAGCACGGCGGTGAGGATCGCCGAGGAAATCATCCCGAAAGCGAACCACAAAAGCCGCGAAAAACGTCCTTGCGATCTGTCCTCGCCCCTGCCTTTCGGAAGACGGCTCTCCTGCAGAATCCGGTTCGCCTCCTTGACGAGATCGCGGACTTTCGGAGCGTTTTCCCCGGGAAAATCGTCCTTTACGATGAAAAACGCCTCTTCGAAACAGCGCCCCGACGGGCTTTTGAGCACGATGATCCTTTTCTGCGCGCCTCTGAACAATTGATCACACTCCGGATAAAATATTCTTAAGCATTTCCGAAATGCCCGACGCGGGCAATACCTCTTCGTTCCCCGTGATCTCCACGATCCGGTCTTTCACGAATCCCGTTTTTTCGGCGACTTTTTCAGCGGCTTCGGCGCGCCCGGCGCCGCCGCACAACGCAAGCGTCAGCAAAACGCCCGCTATAAATTTTTTCATTCCGTCATACTCCTTTCCGATCCTTTAAAGGGAGTATGTACGCAATATGCGCCTTTTATGCGTGATCGAGCGGCAGATTTTCACCGTCGAGAACGGCGGACGCGAGTCTCTCCTTTTCGTAAACGAGTTTCAGCGAGAAAAACGGCGCGTCTTTTTCGAGCAGCGCGAGGAAAACGCGGTCGCCTTCCCAGAGAGGAAGACCGGAGATCTCGTCTTTCGGGATCCACCGCAGCTCTCCTTCGTCGCAGTCCTTCCGATCGCCCGAAAATCCGTCGCAGGTGTAGAGGAACATATATTCCGTCTCGTAAACGTCCGACACGAACGTGACGATCCCGCGGAAGCGGAACGCGTCTGCCGAAAAACCCGTTTCCTCGGACACTTCGCGGATCATACAGTCCTCGGGACTTTCGTTTTTCTCGAATTTGCCGCCGACGCCGATCCATTTTCCGCCGTTTTCGTCGTTTTTCTTTTTGTTGCGGTAAAGCATCAGATAGCAGCCGTCCTTTTCAAGATAGCAAAGTGACGAGAGTTTCATGCTTATTTCCACCTTTCCTGCCGAATTGACGCCTTATTATACCACGATTTTGCTTATCTGTCAAAGAGAATGCAAAAAAAATTGCGGAAATTGCGAAAAAGGTGTTTACAAATCGGGAAAAATATACTATAATGTAGCGTACAAAGGTATTGATCGGGAAGAAACCGCGTCTTTCGCGTCAAGAGAGTCCCGCACACGGTGCGAGCGGGATCGCGAACTGCGGCTTGTGCGTCCGTGAACCGATGCTTCAAAAAAGCATCCGTTTTATCCGCGTTAAGGATCTCGAGTGACAAAACAAAGTGGAACCGCGACGATCGCCTTTGTCCCCCTTGGGGGTACGGGCGTTTTTTTATTTCAAATTTCAAATATCAAAATTCAGATCACACAAGGAAAGGAAAATATACCATGAAGATCGTAATTACTTTTGATACCGACAAGATCGTCGAACTTGCAAAGAAGGTCGCCGAAAGCAAGCCCGTCAAGACCGTCTGCAACGTCGTTTCGAACGTCGTCAACGTCGTCTGCGAGGACACGAAGAAGGCGGCGGGCGTTGCAAAGGAAAAGACGAAAGAATACGCGGGCGCCGCGAAGGATAAGACCAAAGAGTACGCGGGCGTCGTCAAGGACAAGACGAAGGAGTACGCGGGCGTCGTCAAGGAAAAAGGCAGCGCTTACGTTCAGAACGTGGCGGCGCACGTCAAGCAGTTCGGACGCAAGGAGTCCGGAGAGCCCGCCGAAAATCTCGCGGAGGACGCGTGTCCGCTGAACTTTACGGAAACGCAGGAAACGCCGGAATCGACGGAATCGACGAACGAATAATCGAAACAAGCGAATCAAGCGAAACGGAAGACGAAAAGACCCTTGCGGACAAATTCCGCGAAGGGATCGAGCTTCTCAGATACGACGTCGAGCAGATCCGTCTGCGCGACCCCGCCGCCGAGAGCAATCTCGAGGTCGCCCTTCTCTATTCGGGCTTCCACGCGGTCGCGGCGTACAGGCTCGCGCACTTCCTTGAAGGAGAGGGCTTCGTTCTGACCGCGCGCGCGATCAGCCAGATCACCAAATTTCTGACGGGCATCGAGATCCACCCCGGTGCGACCATCGGAAAAGGACTGTTCATCGACCACGGCACGGGCGTCGTGATCGGACAGACCGCCGAGATCGGAAACGACTGCACGATTTATCAGGGCGTCACGCTCGGCGGTACCGGCACGCACGTCGGCAAGCGCCACCCGACCCTCGGCAACAACGTGATGATCGGCGCAGGCGCGAAGGTCCTCGGTCCTTTCCGCATCGGAGACAACTCGAAGATCGCCGCCGGAGCGGTCGTTCTGCACGAGATCCCCGACAACTGCACGGCGGTCGGCATTCCCGCGAAAGTCGTGAAATGCGACGGCAAGCGCGTCGACGATCTCGACCAGATCCACGTTCCCGACCCCGTCGCGCAGGAATTTGCCAATCTCAATGCGCGCATAGCTTCGCTCGAAGCGCTTATCAATTCAACGAAAGACACGGAAAAAGCAAATGAAACTCTATAATTCACTCACCAAAAACCGCGAAGAGTTCGTCCCGAACGAGCCCGGCAAGGTCAAAATGTACACCTGCGGCCCGACCGTCTACCACTTCGCACACATCGGCAACCTCCGTTCCTATATTATGGAGGACGTGCTCGAAAAATATCTGCGCTACTCGGGTTACGAGGTTTCGCGCGTGATGAACATCACGGACGTCGGACATCTGTCGTCCGACGGCGACACCGGCGAAGACAAGATGCTCAAGGGCGCGAAGCGCGAGCACAAGACGGTCATGGAGATCGCAAAATTCTATACCGACAAGTTCTTTGAGGACTGCGCAGCCCTCAACGTCCGCCGCCCCGACGTCACGGAACCGGCAACGCAGTGCATCGACGAATTCATCCGCGTGATCGGCGTTCTTCTTGAAAAGGGCTACGCCTATATCTCCGCCGGCAACGTCTATTTCGACACTTCGAAGCTCGGTCAGTACTACGTTTTCAACAATTTCAACGAGGAAGACCTTGAAGTCGGCGTTCGCGACGGCGTCGAGGAGGACACGAACAAGAAGAACAAGAACGACTTCGTTCTCTGGTTCACGAAATCGAAGTTCGAGGATCAGGCGCTCAAATGGGATTCCCCGTGGGGCGTCGGCTATCCCGGCTGGCACATCGAATGCTCCTGCATCAGCATGAAGCACCTTGGCGAGTACCTCGACATCCACTGCGGCGGCATCGACAACGCTTTCCCGCATCACACGAACGAGATCGCGCAGTCCGAGGCGTACCTCGGGCACAAATGGTGCAACTACTGGTTCCACGTCTTCCATCTGAACACGAACACAGGCAAGATGAGCAAATCGAAGGGCGAATTTCTGACCGTCGATCTTCTCAAGGAAAAGGGCTACAACCCGATGGCGTACCGCCTCTTCTGCCTGCAGTCGCATTACCGCAAGATCCTCGTTTTCTCTTGGGAAAACCTCGACAACGCGCAGGCGGCTTACGACAAGCTGGTCGCGAAGATCGCGCAGTGCGATCCGAAGGACGGCAAGGTCGATCCCGAAGCGTTTGCGAAGCTGAAAGAAAAGTTCGTCGCCGCGATGGACAACGATCTGATCACGGCTCTCGGCGTCACCGCCGTTTACGACGTTCTGAAAGCGCCCGTCAACGGTGCGACAAAAATCGCTCTGATCGGCGATTTTGACAGCGTTCTGTCGCTCGATCTGCTTAAAGCCGCGGAGAAAATCCGTTCTCAGAAGAGCGAAGAAAAGAAAGAAGAAGTCGCTCCCGAAGATCTCTGGATCGTCGATCTGATCAACGAGCGTATCGAAGCGAAGAAAGCGAAGAATTATGCGCGCGCGGACGAAATCCGTTCGGAGCTTCTCTCGAAGGGCGTCGTCATCACGGACACCAAAGACGGCACCAAGTGGCAGAAGCAGTAAAAAATGATTCATCGGCGCTGTCTGCCTCCCCTGTGCAAGGGGAGGTGACGCGCCGACACTTGTGAGGCGCGTCGGAGGGATTGTCGGCGGGTCGTCGTGCGCGTGTCGCGCTTGGCACCGACCCCTATGGATAACCGCTATGTTCGCGCCAAACTCGTAGGGCGGGGGCAATTGGAAGGCTCCCGCCGTAAATACGATAACGCCGAAAAATAAGTGGCGGCGTCGTTTCTCGCTGCGGAACAATCAATAAAGAAACGCTGAGTCGAAAGAAGCGGCGGGAGCAAGCCCCCGCCCTACTGATAATCCGCGGATCGCGCACGCCTCCCCGCGGGAGATTTTCAACTTTTTTTGAAATTCCTCTTGACAAACCGTGCAAAAAATGATATGATAGCACGTGCGTCAAAGAAATATGGTGGATGTGGCGCAGTTGGTTAGCGCGCCAGGTTGTGGCCCTGGAGGCCGTGGGTTCGAGTCCCATCATCCACCCCATAGAAAAAAGCATCGCTTCGGCGATGCTTTTTTCAACGAAATAAATCCCTGACGGGATTTGTGAAATACGCCTTCGGCGTGTGAAATATCGCTGCGCGATGTGAAATACGCTCCGCGTACCGCCCTCAAAAGAAATTTTGCGGGCGTTTTTTTGTCTGAACCGCTTGACAAACGGGCGGCTGTGTGCTATACTGAATTCAGTTATTAAACTCGATTAAAAAACTGTGGAGAGGTTATGAACAACGCATCTGACGTCAAGGACGCGAATCTTGCCGAAATACTCAAAAACGTGCGGAAAAACGCTGCCGTTTCGCAGAGCGCGCTCTCAAACGACCTCGGACTCACCATTGTCACCGTCAACAAACTGATGACGTACCTTTGTGAGAACGGCGTCTGCACGGAAGTCGGAAAAACGGAATCGAAGAGCGCGTCCGGCGGCAGAAAAGCCGCGCTTTACGCGCTGAATCCCGATTTCGCATTCATTTTCGGCGCGGTCATCCTGCGCTCGGGCGTGCACTTCACGGTCTGCGATTTCCGCCTTTCGGTCGTCTTTGAAGAAAACGTCGAAGCGGACATATCAGACCCCGTTTCCGTGTGCGCGATCCTCACGAAAACCCTCTTGTCTTACAAGGAAAAATACGGCAAGTCCACAAAAATCCTCGGCGTCGGCGTCGCGATCCCCGGCAGATGCGCGGAGGACGGCACCGTCACCGACATCCCCGACTTCCCCAAGTGGAACAAAACGCCCCTCGGAAAAATCCTCTCCGACGCCCTTTCCCTGCCCGTCTACGTTGACAACGACGCGAATACGGCGGCGCTGTGCGCCGCAAACGCCGGAGAATACGACCATTTCGTCTATCTGAAGATCGACGAAGGTCTCGGCGCGGGAATCGCAGAGAACGGACAGATCGCGCGCGGCTCTTCAAGACGCGGCTGCGAGATCGGCCACGCGACGCTCGTTCCGCGCGGAGACCTCTGCAAATGCGGACGGCACGGATGCGCACAGGCGTACGTCAGCACAGACGCGGTCGTCAGACACGTCGAAAAAATGAGCGGTCAAAAAACGGACGTTTCCGGCGTGATAC
The DNA here is from genome assembly GCA_045616925.1 of Eubacteriales bacterium. Taxonomy (GTDB): domain Bacteria; phylum Bacillota; class Clostridia; order Oscillospirales; family CAG-272; genus JAZLHQ01. The sequence continues at coordinate 5,939 of JAZLHQ010000168.1, forward strand.
GCGGCTGCGAAAACGGCGACCCCGTCGCTTGCGACGCGATCGAGCGCTTCACGTATTATCTGAAAATTCTTCTTCACAACGTCGCTTTCACGTTCGACACCGAAGCGATCCTCATCGAAAACGTTTTCCTCGAAAAGATCCCGGAGATCGGAAAACGGCTGACGGAAATCGGAGACGAAGACGAAAGAGCGCCGAAAATCGTCGTCTGCAGCGATAACTGTCTGCCGGCGTCGATCCCGCTCGAGCGCTTCACGGCGTCCCCTACGCAATTCATAGAAAACAAATAAAAAAAGATATATTTGGAGGCTTTTATGGAAAATTCCGCAAAATTCATGTACGATTATTCCCTCGACTGCACCGAAAGGATGATGAAGACCGATTTTGAAGAGCTCGGCAGGATCGCCGACCTTCTGATCGACGCGAAGCTCAGAAACGCGCAGATCTTCACGGCGGGCAACGGCGGCAGCGCCGCGACCGCTTCTCACATCTGCAACGACCTGACCAAAGGCTGCCGCGTGCTCGGCAGATGCGGCTTCAGGACCCAGTGCCTGAACGATTCGACCGCGGTCGTCACGTGCCTTGCAAACGATTTCTCCTACGAGGAGATTTACGAGATCCAGCTGAGAACGAAGGCGAAGCGCGGCGACGTTCTGATCGTCTTCTCCGGCAGCGGCAATTCCGGAAACATCGTGCGCGCCGTCAAGGCGGCGAACGAAATGGGCGTCATCGCCGTCGGTATGCTCGGCAGAGACGGCGGAAAGCTCGCGCCCATCTGCGATTATAAGGTCATCGCGCCCACCGACTGCATGGAGCAGATCGAGGATATGCACATGATCTACGTCCACGCGCTCGCTTCCTGCGTGCGTGAAAAGCTCAAGGAAACGTGGGATATGGAGATCCTGCGCGACTGCCCGAAGACCGAATTCAAAAGCGCGCTCTTCGATTTCGACGGCACGGTAAGTCTCATCCGTCAGGGCTGGCAGGAGATCATGATCCCCTACTTCACCGAAGTGCTCGGCGCCGTCAAGGGCAAGGACGAAACGATCGAAGACATTGAAAAGATCGTCTGCGATTTCGTCGACACGCTGACCGGCAAGCAGACCATTTTCCAGTGCATAAGACTCGACGAAGAGGTCGTCAAGCGCGGCGGCAAGCACGTCGATCCCGTCGAATACAAGCACGAATATCTGCGTCGGCTCGGCGAAAAAATCAAGGATCGCATCGAAGGCCTTGAAAACGGCACGATCAAGCCGGAGGAACTGACCGTCCCCGGCATCGTCGGACTCGTCAACGCGCTCAAGAAAAAAGGCATCACCTGCCGGCTTGCGAGCGGAACGGACGAAAAGGACGTATTGCACGAAGCGTCCCTGCTCGGTCTTGACAAGCTCTTCGACGGCAAGGTCTACGGCGCGCACGACCACGTGCTTGAATGCTCGAAGGAACTCGTCATCAAGTCGCTGATCGAGGAAGAAGGCATCCGCCCCGAGGAACTGATCTCCTTCGGCGACGGTTACGTCGAGATCGAACTCGTCAAGAACCTCGGCGGCTACGCCGTCGGCGTCGCGACCGACGAGGTCAACAAAAAAGGCGTCAACGAATGGAAGAGAAACCGTCTGAAATCTGCGGGTGCCGATATGATCATCCCCGATTTCGTCGGCTACGAAAGACTCATCCGCTATATCGGAGGTGAAAACTGATGCCGTTCGAGCTTTTCGACACGTCTAAACTGAACATTCTGCCGCGCGATCAGCGTATCCACGACGTGGATCTCAAGAAAGTCCTGCTCGATCCGAAGACGCACAAGCCGGATTTTGAGCATCCGGCGATCGAGCCGCTCGCGGAGTCGATCGTCAAGGGCAGACGCGAACACGACGCGACGGTTCTTATGATGTACGGCGCTCACGTGATCCGCACCGGCAACGCGCTCTATATGATCGAGCTGATGAAGCGCGGGCTCGTCACGCATTTCGCGACGAACGGCGCGGGATCCATCCACGACTACGAACTCGCGCGGATCGGCTATACCTGCGAGAGCGTCGCAAAATACATCAGCGAAGGACAGTTCGGTCTCTGGAAGGAGACGGGCATCATCAACGATATCATCAGAGAGGGTGCCGAAGACGGCCTCGGCTGGGGAGAAGCAGTCGGCAGATACATCTGGGAAAACAACCTTCCCTTCCGCGAGAGCAGCGTTCTCGCGATGGGTTATCATCTGCACGTTCCCTGCACCGTCCACATCGGCATCGGAAACGACATCATCCACGAGCATCCGAACTGCGACGGCGCCGCGATGGGCAAATGCTCCTACACCGATTTTCTGATCTATGCAAAGAGCATTCAGAATCTCGAGCACGGCGCGTTCCTCGATTTCGGCTCCGCTGTTGCGGGACCCGAAGTCTATCTGAAAGCGCTCGCGATGGCGAGAAACGTGGCTTTTCAGAACGGCGAAAAGATCACCGATTTCTCGACGGCGGTCTTCGATCTTCTGGCGATCGACGACAGCGACAATTACAGCGTCACTCCTCCGAAGACCGATCCGCGCTACTACTTCCGCCCGTGGAAGACGATCCTTTCGAGAACGGTCGCCGACGGCGGCAAGAGCTATTACGTGCGCGGAGAGCACTGCAAGACGGTTCCCGCGCTCGCGTCGAAGATCATCGAGCTTGACGAGTTTTACAAGGGGAAAAAGGGATGAACGGCGCGCATATTCTTGAGGCGCTTCTGCACACGAAGGAAAAGAAAATCGCCGTTTTCGGCGATTATTGCCTCGACAAATACGTGTATTCCGACCCCAAAAACGACGATATTTCCGTCGAAACGGGCGAAAAAGCCTATCAGATCTACGAAAAAGTCTGCTCTGCGGGCGCCGCCGGCACGATCACGAACAATCTCTGCGCCCTCGGCGCAAACGTCGTCTCGGTCGGCGCCGTCGGCGACGACGGAGAGGGTTTCGACCTTCTGAAGGCGCTCAAAAAGCGCGGTGCGGACACGAAATACATGGTCGTTTCCGACAAAGTCTGCACGGCGACGTACTTAAAAACGATGCGCCTGAGCGCCGCCGGCTCCTACGAGGAGAGTACGCGCCTCGATTTCCGCAACCGCACGTTCGGCTCTCCCGCGCTTTGGGACGTTCTCACCGCGAATTTCGAAAAAGCGCTCCTTGAGTGCGACGGCGCGATCGTATCCGATCAGTTTTACGAGCGAAACAGCGGCGCCGTCGGCGACTGTGTGCGCGCGGCGATCTCCGCGATAGCGAAAAAGTACCCCGAAAAGGTCATTCTCGTCGATTCCCGCTCGTTTGCGTCCGAATTTTCCGATCTTTTCGTCAAGTGCAACAACTACGAACTGATGAAATACTGCAATATGACGGGCGATCCCGAAAACGAGGATGACGTCGTTCGCTGCGGCTGGGAGCTCTCCGATAAGACGGGCAAAAACGTCTTTATCACGCGAAACG